>CAYVOB010000028.1:7494-13634 GCA_964452945.1 uncultured Bdellovibrionales bacterium | reverse complement strand
TATCGTTCTAAGGTCCTTTGCTTTTGAACGTGACACCGGAACCTCCAAGTTCTCAACACCTTCTATCTTTAAATTCATGCCACCATTCTCAGCTTGTTTTATTTCCCTTATCTTCTTAAGATTCACTATAAAGCCCCTGTGAACCCTAAAAAAATCCATAGAGTCAAGCTCCTTTTCCACTTCTTCAAGTGTCCTGTATGTTGTAGAATAGGAATTGTTGTTACTGTGTATGTATACGACGGTATCCTCTACTGCGACACAAGAAATATCCTCTATCGGTATAAGGAACACCCTATTCCCTTTTTTTGCGCTTATTCTTTTTACCTGCATTGAACTAAAGTACCTGAGCACCCTGGCCATTGCAGTAGAGAATCTCTTTGTGTCTATGGGCTTTAAAAGATAATCGACCACATCATATTCAAATGCCTTCAATGCGTATTGCTCATAAGCCGTTATGATTATTATGAAGGGCTTATATCCGTTTATAGTTGATATTGAATCAAGCACCTCTATCCCTTTTAAACCTGGCATCTCTATGTCCAAAAAGATCAAGTCAGGCTTTAATTCCTTTATGGATTTTACAGCCTCTATTCCATTGCTCACTTCGCCAACAAGTGTAACCTCGTTATAAACAGAAAGCTGGTGTTTTATCTCTTCACGTCCAAAAAGTTCGTCCTCTGCTATAAAAACAGAAAGCCTCATGTTAAACTCACCTCTCCAAAGGCATTTTGATAGTAACAGTAGTGCCATTCCCTAAAGAAGAGAAAAATGACAAAATTCCTTTTTTACCATAAAGCAGTCTCAATCTATCTCTCACGTTAGCAAGACCTATGCCTCTTTCAAACATCCTGGATTCATTTACCACCATTCCAACACCGTTATCTATAACGTCAACTACAACATATGCTCCATCATCCATGATCTGCTTGTAGGTTTTTATCCTTATTTCACCCGTTCTATCTGTCAAAGGCGAGATTCCATGCTTTACAGCGTTTTCCACGATAGGCTGTATCAACATGGTAGGTATATCCTCTTCACGCACATCATTTTCAGTCTCTATTATTACCTTTAATCTTTCCTGTCCAAACCTCATAGTTTCTATTGATAGATAGTTTTGTATAAAATTTATCTCATCCTGCACAGGTTTGAACTCGTTCTCGGAGTTCAGTATGTACCTCATTATCTCTGAGAGCTTAAAGACTATCTCTCTTGCTATCTTTGGGTCTATCCTGATAGCCGCGGCAATAGTGTTCAGCGTATTAAAAAGGAAATGTGGGTTTATTTTTGAAGAAAGAACAGCAAGCCTGGACTTATTAAGATGGAACTCGTTCTCTACAAGTTCCAGTTTTGTCTTATAATGTTTCCAAAGGAAGAATATCAAAAAAACACCCAGGACCTCTGACGCACCGGCTGTAATATCACCCTGTATGGTATGGTTGCTGAGGATAAAAAAACTTTTGTCCGGAAAATACCTGTAGAGGACGTAGAACACCGCGACTACCGGCATTATTCCCATCGAAAGCTTAAGCAGCCTCTTTTTACCCTCAAATATGTCCCTCTTATAAAAGAAGGTGCCCGACATAGCAGAAATAAAGCACATTATCGCCAGCCAGTACTCCCCATTATAAATAAGGATGGAGGAAACAATTACCATACTGCCAAGCGTAGGAACCAAACCTGTGACCACACCGGTAACAAAAAGCCCTATAAGAGAAAAATCCAATGCATGGTACTTGGCACTGTACCTAAGGACCAGACATATTATGAGGGTTGCACATATGATTGCAGAAAGTTTTAGCCTTACGGCAAGGCTCTTCGTGCTGTGAAACAGCATTGCAGAGAAGTAGTCAAAGTTCGCAAGCATGGCGGCAACTATGACCACCAGCGTAAGTTTTATGAGGACAAGGAAAACAATGTATTGTATAGATTCCGTACCAAAACTCATAGGTCATAACTAACATAAATAAGCGCTTCGAACAAGGAGGTTAAGGATATGAATAAGAAAGAGATCAGGACCCCAAAAGCCCCTCTCCCCGTCGGGCCATATTCCCAGGCCGTGCGAACAGGTGACCTGTTGTTCGTATCTGGGGTGCTCCCGATAGATCCAGAGACCAAAAAGCTCATCACAGATGACATTACATGTGCAGCAAAGACGATCTTTAGCAATATAGATGCTGTACTTAAGGAAGCAGGATTGATCCGTGATAGCGTTGTAAAAACAACCATCTTTATGACTGATCTTAAATATTTCGCCGATGTTAATAAAGTCTATGGTGACTTTTTTAAAGATAGCAAAGTAATGCCCTCCAGGAGTACCATACAGGTAACAGCCCTTCCCTTGGGAGCTACACTGGAAATAGAGCTGGTAGCTATCTGTTCCTAAGCTTTTGCTGTAGACAGCTTTCTTGTGAATAGCCCCAACCGTCCAGTAAGGAGCTAAGCTCGTAATAGACCTCATCAAGGCCTTTTATCTTATCCTTACTGCCCTTTACCTTTATGGAGACTGCATCATCAAGAAAGAAGGCATCATTATAATCGTTATAAGCCACTGTTATCGCGTTCCTTAAACTACACAGGGAATCTACAAGATCAGTCTCAACATAACCCATACTGAGAAGCTTTTTATAATAAGCATCGGATAGTGTTGTTAGGACTTTTACCCTGGTCGCTCTATGACCGTAACTTTCACTTAAAGATCCTGACAGCATAGCAGGATATACATTCATGAATAGATCAACCAGAGCCCCGATACCTGTATCAAGATCGGAATTGATATTGTTATAATAAATTAAGGCCTCATCCATTGCCTTAAAGATAATATCGCTTATAACCGATGGGACTTCCGGCTCTTCAAGATCAAAAGCCATCTGTAGATATTTTTTAGCTTCAGTAAATTTACCGTCGTTAATGGCATATGAGAAAGCCTCATAGTATTTATCCTTGTTATTCCATCTGGTCAGTTGTTCTGCTGTTGGGATGGCATTTTTCTGCTCGTAGTACTCTATCTCTTTCTTTTCCTCTCCGCCCATTAACTTAGCTTTATCCTTTAGATTATCAAGGTCTTCCTGGGATATAACAGCATCGTTAGAGACCATTTCTTCCCTTGCCTTTTGTCTTACGGCAGGATTATTCGCATACTTTGCTATAAAAGAATCAACGGAACCATTTTTAAATCCTTGCAAGCAGTAATAGGACATGGCTGCACCAGATACACTCACACTCTCTACTACGTAATCATACTCTGCCATATCCAAGCAAGCCTTAACCTTATCGGTGTTGTTCCTCAGTATTTCAACATATGGTTCAAGGTCCTTGTAATCATCATACTTGTTATAGATGCTCTGTAGTTCATAAAAATTATTCTCATAGTAGCCGTATATGTTCACCATGTCGGTAGCCATGGCATTGAATTCAGCACTAACCAGTTCTTCTGTAAGCGCCTGTAGTTTTATCTCGTGCTCTATGATCTCCTTATTGGTAAAGAACATGCCTTGGACCAATCTTGAGTCAACAACATCTGCCACAAAGAACAACGCGACCGTATTTAGTTGACCGATAAGGAAGCGACCCACCTTTGTTTTAGTAACAGCGTTGGATATCACATTTAGCAATCTGCTTTTACCCTTGTCGCAAGGAACTCTGTTCAAGCCTTTCAGCTTATATTTTTTGTAAGGTATGGAAAGACCTTTTCCTGCCACCCACCAAACGGCCTCTGTTGCACCAAAGGAGGTAATGAACGAACCCAGCTCTTTCCAGCTATAAGCGGAATTATGCTGATAATCAAAAAGTATCCTTGCCGCTTCACGTATCTCCGGATCATCGGAGAACAAAGCTTCCCACCTCAGTACAGCATCACCAACTACCTCTGCCATTTTTGCACCAACACCCATCGAGATACCAAAGCCAAAAACTCCTCTTACTATTTTCCCAGTGGTTGAGCTAAGCACAGATCTGGAAACACCCAAATACTCGTTCATTAACTGTGAGGTTGGGAATTGCCTTATAATGTGTGCACTACCGACAAAGGCAAGAGTACCTAGATGTGTTGCAGCGGTGATCCGTCCTCCAGTTACGTATTGGAACAGTACCCTGTCAAAGAACTCTGCATATTTATTTGGAGCTTCTACAAGTTTTCCATTTTCGTATACTGGAGCAGTTTGAGAGTTCTTGGTCTTATATTCTTTTTTTCTTGGATCATCATCACTAAAAGCAATACCGTTAGTAACAAGGTGCAGACTGTCCTTTATCGTTATAGCAAGATACATGTTGAAGCATGAGCTACCTATGCCCTTCATCCACCTAGGGACAACACCGGTATTAAAATGCTGAGCCCTAAGCTCTGAGTTGGTATAAAGTATCTCCGTTAACTCAGTCGCTGTAGTAAGGTCCTTTTTTGAAAGTTCAGCAGCCTTATACAGGTCCGATAACTTTTCTGCTGTTTTAAACATGGCAACAGCTTCTTCATATTGAGCCTCCAGCACCGCGCCATAACGTTTGTACTGCGCGTACTGAAGCACATCCCATGCAAAAACAAGCCTCTTTTTTGATTTAAGCAGATCGATCTCTTCCATCGTTATAGTGGTATTATCGACGTATGTGGTCACTTTGCTGTTGAACTTATATTCAGCCTCTTTTAATGCGTTTATCTCTTCCTTTAATTTTTGTTGAAGTTTGGTAGCTGACGTAGACAATGCAGTAAGTTTTTCATCAAAGGTCTTTCCTTCTAAACCACTCTCTATCTTCGATCTGAATTTTTCTCCTTTGGACACCTTTTGAGAGAATAGGGTCGAGAACTCCTTATCATTTTTCTTGGAGATCTTGTTCCTGATAGGGATAAGAACATCCGACTCCATCATTGAAAGCAAAATGTCTGTTTCCTGCAGCAGGCTCTTGACCGTAAAATCATAACCCTCTTCCTTTATCGCGTCATCGAGGCTATTAAGTTCATCGGGGCCAAGGTCCACTCCCAATGCCTGGTCTAACAAATAGGTCTTATCCAACAATGCTTTCATTTTCACTAGAACTGCTTCAAGTTTTTGTTCATATTCAGGCGTAAAATCGTCGCCCATGGCTGTTTTTGCATAATCTCTGAATTCATCCACCTGTAATTGTGAATTAGCTGTAATATCATCCCCAAATATAGTTTTGTCCTGCGCCCATAGCTCTACCGCCATGAACTGGGACAAAATAACAACCATAGACAGGGCAATGATATGCCTAAACATTTGCATCCCGTAATTTTATGCAACAACCAGGCCAGTATAAAAATATAATAATATTAAATATTTAACAGCTTTATTCCGATCACAAAACTTACTTGGCAATATACATCTGTATAATGACTATACAGGATTTAGGACATTACCAACAGGGCTTTAGCTCCATTTTCTCTATGGTCTTTCTTTGTGTTTCCCATTTGTAACTGTAAGCTTCTCCTGCCCATGGTTTTAGAATAACATCTGCTGTTATCTTGTCTGTCATTTGTTTGAGGAGATCGAACTTGGATATTTGGGTTGCATCTTCATAAGCGACCTCTATCCCAACCCTTCGCGCCAATGAAAAGTCTACTTGTGATGCCTTACCATTTTCAAAAAGGGATCTTTTTGCAAAACGCTCATCAAAGGTATACGTTATCATCTCTTTTTTATCTACACTGTTCATAAGGCTGCTTGCTACTTCAAGGTACTTCCTAAGCATTAACACTTTTATAAAAGTGTATGGGGATTCTGACTGAATATAGTTTGTGATTATAGTAGATGCCGCATCCAAATGCTCGCTGAACATAAGGTTCAATTCTATCATACCGATATTAGTCTGTGCCAAAAGTTTTTGAATGACGACCTCTTTAATGATCTTATGGTCAACAGGATCAGTACCAAATAATTCAGGAGTACCTAAGTTCGCATAACTGGCTGCTTGTCTGTAATATTCTTTTCTTTTTAGTTCTTCTGATTTCTTGTTTAACTCTATCACCTCGGTACTTAAGGACCCAAGCCTTTCTATCCTCTTATCACTTTTAAGATTTTGATCACCCAAGAAGAACAGCAAGGTCCCTACTTTTTCTATTATGAGATCATAGTATGGGGACCCGGGCTTGCTCTTAGATAGTTCATAGACCTTGTTCAGTGCTATGCCGAGTA
>CAYVOB010000028.1:0-7484 GCA_964452945.1 uncultured Bdellovibrionales bacterium | reverse complement strand
CCAACAATTCCTCATAATCAGATACCTGAATATCTTTTTTAAGAAAAACATCCAAAGCCTCGACTATCTCATTTGGGGACATGGACAAATAGTTTGATTCTTTGAGTTTAAGGTCGTCTATATTCGTGTATGATATTTCACCTTCTGTTTGCATATCTTGTGTATTATTTGTTACTCCATCATCCTGAGCATACACAAGACAAGGGTTGCTTACCGTTATCACAGCGACGGTTAAAATTGAAAGAAAGAATTTCTTCATTAAACTGGGCCTCCAACAAAATATTTCAGAACAAACTTGAACTTTTTACAACAAAGCTCCTTCACCTGTCAACCTTCTTAAAGGATCCTTTTTTGAGCAAATTTTTATTGTAATATAATTGTACAGAGCACGGGCTAATTGAACAGTAATTATAATGTAGTCATTGTACCAACACAGCAAATAATATCCTGATTTAATTGACAATTAATTCAATTTCTAGCAAAAGGAACACAACTTGCATCATGAACCTTTGAGTTTTTATATCCTACGGAGGATTTTGTATATATGAGCAACTTTTTTAGAAAGTTCTTATTGCTTTCTTTTGTCTGCCTTTCACCGTCGTTGATCTTTGCACAGGAAGACATTTATAAGACCGAGGTTGCCACCAACACGGATGGCAATATAGAGACCATCAAAACATACGACATTACAGGCTCGCCTGTCCAAACTTTGGACTTTTCCTATGAAAGCGAGGACCAGAATGCCCCTCAAAAGCTCTCTGTGGAGATAAAGCTACAGACCTACTCTAAGGGATCTGTACTGAACACAGTTATACAGGATGGTGTTTACGATCCCGGAAAAGAAAAGGTAATACCGAACGTCCGAGACCTTTATTTTAGTATAGGTTATCCGTATGAGCTGAATACAAAAGAAGTCAGCTCTACACAGAACACAGGCAAATATACAGTAAAAACCTCGCTGATAAGGGGAAGGAACAATAACCTTATCGTGAAGGAAACTACATATAGAAAGAGCGACAATACTCTAGTTAAAGAGGACCTTTTTACTTATATAGCCTTTAGACGCTCTAATGGAGATGCGAACGTAGCACTGGAGCTTAAGAAGGATCTGTACGGTCTGGACGGAAAGATACAGGGTACTCTTGAAATAGACACAAAAGGTATCTGTACAATAACAAAATATGCTTTTATGGAAGGGACCGTATCCTCGTTGGTTGAGTCTTACTATCCTGATGGAACACTTAAATATGAGGGGAATTATACAAACGGGAAAAAAGAAGGCACTCACACCTCCTATTACAGCAATGGCATCAAATCCAGAGAGGAGAACTACTCAAAAGGAATATTGAACGGTTATACTAATCTATTTTATGAGGAAACTGGAGCGCCCAAGAGCCAGATAGAATACAAAGACGGCAATGTTATAACAAGTACCAAATATGACGTTGACGGTGTGGCAATAAAAAGGACCGATAACAAAGAGCTCAAGAATAAGCCCATCGGGCCCATAATCATGAGCTTTATAGTTTATGGCGACCAAGAAGTTTACGAAAGCGATGCAAGATACAATGATGTTAGCACCAACACCGTAGCTCCTGATGTAAACGCTGAGGCTAATCAGGGAATGGTCACAGATTGGCAGATGAATGGATACGAAAAGAAAACAGATGTACCTACTACACCTGCATCAGTAAACAAAAGTATCGGGACTAATGTTCCTAACGAGAACACGGGTAGTATGTATACAGAATGGCAGATGGATGGATATCCAAAAGCAAAAGATAAAACCCTCAACTTAGATAACGTAGCATTAAGGAACCCTAATCCATACCCGGTAGAGTGGGCAATTAATCAAGATTACGACCCTTATGTTGAATTTACCATAACAGAGATGTCGGCACTACTGGACCAGGCTGCAGTAAAAATGAACAAAGAGATCTTGTTGGGAACTCCAGGGAACTACGGGATCATTGAATCTGCAATGAACAAGGCTTCATCGAACACCAACATTTCTGTTAACAGTAGCACCTGTGCTATTATAAGAGACAAGGTTTATTCGCTATTGAACCTACTTAACAAAGAAGTTAGCAATAGCAACACTGTACTGAACACTTATGAAACAGAAAAGCTCGTTGAGTTAAACGAAGTAAAATTCCCGTCTTTAAATATAAAGATCGATAAGTCCAACAGTGTACATTTTGATAAGCTAAAATTCCTTAAGAACAAAGGCGTAGATGTTAGCATGGCTGAAAGCAACTTTAAGGTTAACATCAAGATACTGGACGTCATACTAGGCTTAACAGAAATAGGAGAGGCTGAATTTGATGCATTGTTCTCTAATAATACAGCTACACAGATAAGGGAAGAGTGTACAAAGGACCTAACTCCAATAAACAGTATCAGACTACTATGCCTTGAGAATATAAGAAGGGCTTACAGCGATATAGCTAATACAACTGACATCTCTTTTTCTTTGAGCACAAAAATAATAAGCAACTCCTTCTTTAGGGAAGATGGAGCGGAGTACAAAGAACTTGATAAGGTAGTAAAGGGAATAAAAGAAAAAGATCTTGACGCAAGGACCATGGAAGACAAAAAACTTCTAGAAGAATACAGGCTCAAAATGAAGTCTGTAAAGGATATAAAAGTAAAATAGATAAGGCATAGGGGCCATTTATTATGAACTTTATAAAACTCGTATTGGTGACGCTATCGTTCATAGTGGCCTCACCCTCCTATGCACAAACCAACGATCTTGAAGAAATATATAGCAAAATAGCTAACACAAATTCTCGTGATGCAAAAACGTTACTCGGCGAAAATGCAGAAGATGGATTACTGATAGAAGCAATGACAATGGTCATAGATAAACTGAACACACCAGATCTCACCATTGTTGAATATGAAAGTAGCATGAAAATATATTGCAACCTTATAAAAGACATAATATTCAACAGGCTTTTCAAACTCTTACATAACAAAGAACTTCCCAAGGAGTATTATGGGCGGCTTTTAGCAGCTAAAGATCAATATGAATTTATGAACAGGATAGTAACACGATGGGACAGATGGGCCGGCATGAAGCAGATCAGGATAGAGTTCCTTGATAAGCTCCTCGAAACAGATGCTCTTGGAAAGACCGGAGAGATCCGTATGTTCTTTGGTCCTCTATACAATTTTGCCGGTAAGATATTAAAAGACTACGAAAAAGATCCTACCCCACTTAACGCTGTAAGGGTGCTCGCAGTTGAAGGGTTCAGAAGACGAGTTGAAGTATTTGCTAACAACAAGGGCACCACTGAGTATACATATAGACAAATGGAAGGCAGTGAGTATTTTGATGTTTCTTCTGAAACCTATAAGAGTTGGAAAAAGACAGTTAACGATATAAAAGAAAAAGATCTAGAACCTAGAACTCCCGAAGAAAAAGAAAAGCTAGACGACTACAAAGTAAAAATAGAATTATTAAAAAAACTTGAATTAAAATAATTTATAAATGGAGGATCTGTAATGATTAATTTTTTAAAGACGATTCTTACAACACTATTGATATTATGCACAATAGGCGGCGCCTATGCACAAGGGATCACAAAGGATGATGTTGGTAAAACGGCATTCTTTAAAGGACCCGATGGAAGATATATAAAAGGTACTATCACTATTGTTAACCCCAGTAAAGATCCTTTAGATAACTATTTTGCACTCGACTACACCTTAGAGCCCTATGGTGAGGAACGGTCGAGAAAAAAAGTCTTAGAAAAGTTCAATCTGTCTAAACACGGCGTGTTCCTGGCAAGCACAATATCAAATACTGAAGCAAGCATCGGCTCTGTAGTACTGATACCAAGAACTGGTGGCGGTTACTCAGAGGCAACAATAAAGGAATTATATAAAGAAGGCGAAGTGCTCCCTAATAACTTCTGGTATGGCAGTCCTTGGATAGTAGGACAGGGCACAGTAGAAGCTCGTGTAGAATTCACTGAAAATGGAAAGGAATACCAAAAGATCGTTAGCGTTGACGAGATGTTCCTTCCTCCTACAGAACCTAATGCGGAGGTAAACGTAGTCCCTCCTGTAGTACCTGTACCAAAAACTGGATACACAGAAATATTAGAGAATATGGCAAGTAGCGCAGTAAACAACATATCCATGGAGACTGCAATAAAGAGCAACCCTGACATATATTCAAAAGAAAATGTTGAAGCACTGCTGGAAGCCGGGTTGATCTCAAACGAACTTGCAACTGCAAAAGATTACATAAGCAAGGTTATCGCAATAAATAAGATCGCCAATTTATTTAATAAAGATGCTATGATCTCAGCCGAGAAAGGGCTGGAAATAAGGCTTTATAAGATCTTCATGCAAAAATTATTAAGTAACGAAATAGCGATGAAGGAAATTGGTTCCGTATACAGAAGAGAATTCAAATATGCACTAACAAGTTACAACCTGTCTGAAGTGGAAGAATCCTGCCAGGACGGACTCTTTGCTGCAATGGAATACTTTAGTTCAAGTAAAAAGAATACCATCCTCTCATCAAAAGAGGACGTTAATTTAATAATTGGAACCGCGGAGAACGAATTCCAGGATGGCCTGCTGGCCCTTATGGAAAAATTTGACTGGTCAACTATGTGGAGTGGAGCCGGTATAAAAATGTTGGTACTTCTAAAGTTAGAACTACTGGGCAACAACGATAAAATACCTCTTTCCACCGGAGAAGAAACGGATATTGTCACCTTTTTCACAGATATATATTCCGTAGATGGAAAAAGCCTAGCCCTGGAGAGCTATGCCTTTGGGTCTATGACCAAGGATCATTTTGACCCTGCAAAGACCAAGGAACTAGTGTGGGATAATACTGTCACCCTGTGGAATAGAGAAACTGCTGTAAAGAATATCGACTTCACAAGGGCGCTGGAAAGCTTTAATAGGATAACAGAGATAGTCAAAAAATAATGTAGATAATATGGGGGTTTTGTCATGACAAGTTTTTTAAAAGTCATTCTTACAGTACTATTGTTCCTCTGCACAACAGTTGGCGCCTATGCACAAGGGATCACAAAGGACGATGTTGGTAAAAAGGCCTCCTTTAAAGCAGAAGACGGTAACTACATAATAGGGACCATAACCATAGTGAATCCTAGCACAGACCCATTAGATAACTACTTTGTATTGGAATACACCATAGAGACTTATGGTGAGCAGCAATCGAAGCAAAAAGTGTTGAAAAAATTCAGCTTATCAAAGCACGACGTTTCCTTGGTAAACACAATACCTAATAATGAGGCAAGCATTGGTTCAGTTGTATTGATGCCTATGAAAGGAGGATTTTACTCAGAAGCCAAGATAATCGCTCTATATACAGAAGGTCAAATGCTCCCTGACAAATTCTGGATCTCATTTCCTGAAGGCAATAGATCGATCGCTTGGGTGGTTCCAGAAGGTAAAGTAGACGCTGTGGTTGAATACACTAAAGAAGGCAATACATATGAAAGGGCGATCCACGTTAATGAGCTGTTCCTTCCTCCTACAGAACCTAATGCAAAGGTAAGCGTAGTCCCTCCTGTAGTACCGGTACCAAAAACTGGATATGCAGAAATATTAAATAATATGGCGAGTAGCGCAGTAAACAACATATCCATGGAGACTGCAATAAAGAACAATCCTGAAATATATTCCAGGAGCAATGTTCTTGAATTACTGTATGCAGGTCTTGCTGAAAAAACATCTGCAACAGCAGAAGATTACATCTCAAAAGCAAGCTACATAAATAACATATCCAATGTGTTGTCCGAAGAAGAATTCTCCATTGTAGAACATGGCCTTGATATACGCTTATTTAAACAATTCATGAGCAGAGTGGATAAAATGCCGGTTGTACTTAATCACATTGATGACGTAGTTGGTTTTAAAGTAGCTTTGGTCAGCACTGATTATTATCGCGTAGAAGATGCCACTCAGGAAGCTTTGTTTGCAACCCTATTCCGTTTTAGTTCACCAGTGATGAATGGATATATCTCCAGTGTACAGGACTCTGAAATAGTTTTTGGAACGCCAGAGAACGAGTTCAAGGATGGGCTCCTTGCGCTAATGCCAAAATTTGACTGGACCACACTTTGGAGTGGGACCGCAATAAAAATGCTAAACCTGTTAAAGATACAACTACTCGGCAATAATGATGTAATAGCAACATCAACAGGTGATAAAGAGGACGTGGTGACATTCTTAACAACAACCTATGCTGTCAATAACCAGAGCCTTGCAGTAGAAAAGTATGCTTATGGCCTTGTCACCAAGGATCATTTTAATCCAAATAACACGAACCTGTTATTCGAGAACACAATAGCTATTAAGAACATAGATTTTGACAAGGCGCTGGAAAGGTTCAACAGGATTACAGAGATAGTCAAAAAGTAAGATATTGAATCAAAAGGAAGATTTTTAATGAAAAGAGTACTTGTAACATTGTGTGTTTTATTTTTCTGCATCAGTGCCTTTGGTCAATACAAAGCTACTGATGCCGATCCTGTTGCTACACAACAAGACGTTGCAGCAAATAAAATGTTACTTAATCTTACATATAGTGCAACTAATGGTGATGATATAAACACCGTTATCATGTCAAATCCGCAGATATATACAAGAGATGCGATCAAAGGCCTTATCAACAAGGCTCTACAAGCCAATACCATAATGCTTTCAAGGGATTACCTGTCCAAGGCCAAAATGGTAATTGACTGCCTCTGGAGCAACGACAAGGAGATAAACGAACTGTTTAATTCAGTAGCTGACTACCAATCCATAGCCCCACAAAGGATGCTTCTGCGAAGAACTAAATTGTTATACATTAGTGAAAAACTTAACGACGGATCGTCTTTTTATATTGATACGTTCATCAAGGTAATGTCAATGAATGATATTGTTACAAATGATCAAACAAGCCTTCAAAAACTATACTCACTGTCAATGGATACTTTATCTTTAATATTGAGTAAATATAATGCTGTAATGGACGATACATACATTTCGATGCCTGTTTTAGGTGGGTGGACATTGAATTATGAGGACAGTCTTATATTCAATGCTGCCAAATCAACAAAGCTAACTGCAGGGCAAAAAAGGGAGCTGATGCTATTCAGACTTGCTCTACTATGTAACAATGATTATGTATCCTTTGGAATAGACAAAATACACTTAGAAGACTTTTTTGGTTCCAGTACAGATATGGCCTCCTTTATTATAGGTGATGCACCACTGCAAGGAGTCACTATGGACAAGATAACACCTGAACTTTTTATTAAATATGAAACCGAAAAATCCCTTGAATCACTAAGCAGAGGAATTAGCACTTACAAAACCATAAGAGCATTGATCTCAAAATAGTAGATATTACATCTTATCAGCAACTTTTTCTAGTTCGTCCTTATTAATGTCGAACCATTTTTTAAGATCATCATAGCTATGCTCTGTTGTTGGATATGTGA
>CAYVOB010000027.1:7480-13808 GCA_964452945.1 uncultured Bdellovibrionales bacterium | reverse complement strand
AGTTTTTGTGAAAAAGTTATGAGTAATTCAAAGTTCAGATCAGGGTATGTTTCTGTTTCCGGTGTACCGAACGCCGGCAAGTCCACCCTTATAAACAGGGTCTTGGGTACAAAACTGCTAGCTGTTTCTGACAAACCACAGACCACAAGGAATAAAATACTCGGGATCTTCAATATCAAGGATGCCCAGATACTGTTCTTGGATACTCCCGGTTGGCACGAGATAGATAAAGATATAAATCAATTCTACGTCAAGGAAGCCATGTCAGCATGTAAGGATGCCGATGTGATAGTCTATTTGTTCGATGCTGCCAAGATAGGACAAAAAGGATTGAACCTGGATGATTCGTTCGTAGAAGCCATCACCAATTCCGGTATGAAAGAAAAGATACTGCCGGTAATATCCAAGGTCGATATGGTAGAGGCAAAAGCGGCTCAAGCACTGGCGAAACAGCTAAAGAGCAGGTACGGTCTTAAGGAAGAACCGCTTCTTTTGTCATCGGAGAAGAGCATCGGTGTTCAAGACTTGATAACGAATATAAAAGCACTACTACCAGAGGGGCCTGCATACTATCCACAGGATGAATTGACGGACAGGAATATGCGCTTTTTGTGTTCAGAGATAATACGTGAAAAAGTGTTCTTGCTGACAAAGGAGGAGATACCTTACGCCGTAGCCGTTATGGTGATGAATTACGAGGAAAAAGAGACATTACACAAGATATCCGCAGAGATATATGTTGAGCGTGATTCACAAAAAGGGATAATCATAGGCAACCGAGGAGAAATGATAAAAAGTATAGGCAGCGAAGCCAGAAAGGATATTGAGGCACTAGTGGACACAAAGGTCTTTTTGGAACTTTTTGTCAAAGTAAAAAAGAACTGGACCAAAGATGAACTTTTCCTTAAGGAGCTGGGATACAAGTGAAGGTTGCAATAGTAGGGAGACCAAATACAGGAAAATCCAGTTTGTTTAACCGGCTAGCCGGCCAGAACAAGGCTGTGACGGATGATCTGCCGGGTGTAACAAGGGATAGGCTTTTTGCAGAGGTTGATCATTACGGCCATGATTTTGAGCTTATAGATACCGGCGGCTATGAATTCGGTGACGGACATATAGTTCAGCACATAGTGGAACAGATCCATATTGCCGTGGAAGAGGCTGAGTTGATCCTTTTTGTAGTTGATGGCAAGGATGGTCTTACTTCTACCGACGTAGAAATAGCCAACATGCTAAGGAAGGCAGATAAGGATATAGTGCTTGTAGTGAACAAGGTCGATAATGAAAAACTCGTTTATGATGAGTTCCATTCGCTTGGTATGAAACAAATAGTCCCCGTATCTGCAGCCCACGCACTTGGTATAGGCGACCTAGTAGACATAATGGTTGAAAAGTCTAAAGCATCAACAAAACCCAAAGGTAAAAGAGTATATGCCGAGAACGTTATAAAGATCGCTATAGCGGGCAGGCCTAATACAGGTAAGTCCACTCTCCTTAATGCGGTCCTGGGTCATAAGAGGGCTGTTACCAGTCCTATACCTGGTACGACCAGGGATGTAATAGACATACCAATTAATAATCCACATGGTGACTTCATACTTCTGGATACTGCAGGGATAAGAAGGCATTCAAAGACCGGCTCGAGGATAGAGGCCTATTCCATAATAAGGTCAAAAAAAGCAATAGAGGATGCAGATGTAGCTTTTCTTGTTATCGATGGAGAAGAAGGTTTTACTGCACAGGACAAGAAAGTCTCTGAGCTTATTTCTGTGTCAGGTGCGGCATGTGTAATAGTCGTGAATAAAAAGGATAAGATGAAACGGCGTTTTACTGATGAGGAATTGAACCAGGAGATACCTTATTTAAGCTATGCTCCCCTTCTGTATATCTCTGCAGCCTATGATAAGGATTTTTCAAAACTATTCAAAGTAGCTGTAGACGTTAACTCAGAGAGGCATAAAAAAATAAGTACTGGTGACCTTAACAGGTTCTTCCAGAATACCATCCGTTACAAAACCCCTCCCATGGTCTCCGGTAAGGAAATAAAATTAAAATACATAGTTCAGGCTGCAAAACAGCAGGGGGGAGTACCAAGGTTCATCATCTGCGGCAAGAATGCAAAGATGGTGCATCCCTCTTATAAGAAATTCCTTATTGCTAAGCTGAGGGAGGAATTTGGTTTTAAAGGCAATCCAATAGCGTTGATATTTAAGGAGGACAAGTAGTTGAGAAAACTCTTTGTGTTATCCTGGATGCTCTTTTCCATTAATAGTTTTGCAGACACAAAGTCATTTATAAAAGGGGTCGAACATTTTGATGCCGGTAGGTATGCAAAGGCTTATGAGGCTGTGAGTAAGGCCGGGGAGCTGCCCTATCTTGAAGCATATGTGAGGTATTACAGAGGACTCTCTGGGTTAAAGACCTTTAATGATGAGCAGAGACTTAAAAAGGGTTTGGCGGACCTTTACTATGCAGAGCTTAATAGTTCCGTACTGTCTGAATCCGTAAAAGATGCTTTGCCTGTTTTTGAAATGAAACTTGCAAAGGCACTTGTAGATAACAAACATTGCAAAACGTCCTTGCCTTATTATTCAAGGGCGAGAGTACACGGATTCTCAAAATTTGAGGACGAGTTCGGTTTTGTAAAGGTCTACTCAAAATACTGCAGTAAGAAAGAGAGCATATCGTTATTTCTTGATCTCTATGTCCGTTTTGGTGAGCAGGCGGAAAGATCATTCACCACTTTGAATAAGGATGTGGGTGATGATCTTGCTGCGTCTGTTGACAGCTTGAAAAGGGCACAATCTACTGCTACAGCAAAACCTGTATCTCAAAATCCCGAGTCCATACTTTTTAATTCGATCAGTTCTGCAGTAGGAGCAAAGGATTATCCTAAGTTCATAGAGCAGGCCAGAGAATATCTAAAACTTTATGCCTATTCTCAAAAGAATAGTTCAAAGTTCTATTCCTCCTTCGGCCCATTTGTTGCTGATGCGATCTTGAAAAAGGTCCATTCAGCCTCTTATTTTCAAAAAGTATTGGATCACTACGACAGAGATCAATTGGAAAAACTACTTTTTAGGACTTGGCAGAAAGAGGATTGGGATAACACAAAGGAACTCTTGGGGATCATGACAGATAAACATCCCGGCTACGATAAAGGCTATTATCTAAAAGGCCTCTTGTTAGAGGATATGAAAAAATATTCAAGAGCCTATGATGCATATAACTACGTCGTTGGTCATTTTCCTGATCAAAAGTTCTATGCTCCCTCGCTCTTCAAACTCGGTTGGTTAAAGATGCTAGAGGGTAACAAGACTGGCTGTGCCTCTATTTTTGAGCGTTATATACAGGAAGGGGCGGATAACTATAACTGGGCCATCACCTCTGCTTATTATTACAGGGCAAAATGTTTACAAAAAGAAGAGGACCTGGACAATGCCAAGAGTACAAAATTAGAACTGATATCAAAGTATCCCTTCTCTTTCTACTCCCTGCTTGCAATGGATGAGTTGGGTATGAAGATACCTGATGAGCTTGATGCAAGGATACAACCACAGATCTACATTGCAGAGTCCGTGTCTGTAAGGGACCTAAACGTTATACATACAGCAAGCATGTTGGTTAATGTTAACTTAAATGATTTTGCAAAGAAGGAGCTTTTGCATTTGAACATGGAAAAACTCCCGGCAGAATATGTTGAAACAGTTTCAAAGCTCTATTCGATGGCAGGGTACCAGGACCTTGCAATGCAGGCCTCCACGGCTCTGCTATCAAGACTAAAAGTTTTTGTTTCCAGGGAGCATGTTGAGCATCATCTACCAAAGAGTTACTTTGACTCAGTTAGAAAAAATGCAGAGAAGATGGATTTGGACCCATTCCTCATAATGGCCGTTATGAAGAGGGAAAGTGCTTTCAACAGTGAGGCTTTATCAAGGTCTGGGGCAGTAGGACTTATGCAGCTTATGCCTGCAACTGCAGCAAGGTTCAAATCCTCCAAAAAGGATGACATAAAAGATGCAGGCACTAATATAAGGCTAGCGGCGATGTATCTAAAGGATCTGGTAAAAAGATATAATGGCAACCTTGCTTATGCTGCAGCAGCTTACAATGCAGGAGAAGAAGCTCTGGATAGATGGATAAAATGGTATGGTGATAGGTTCGACGGCACTGAGTTCATAGAGAACATCCCATACTCAGAAACGCGCGCGTATGTAAAAAGTGTGCTGGGGAATTATTTTATGTATAATGCTGTGTATTTGAAAAAACATGTTACTTTTGATGAAGTGGTGAAAGGGGGTATAAGTAATGGCGGACTATGATGTAATTATAATCGGTGCCGGTCCTGCGGGGATAACGGCTGGTATATATTTGGCAAGGGCTGGCAGAAAGACAGTTATTATAGAGGCTGGAGTCCCAGGTGGCCAGGTCTTTATAAACCATCTGGTGGAGAATTATCCTGGATTTCCAGAGGCCATACCAGGGAGCGAGCTTGCAGAGAGGATGGAAAAACAGGTAACGCGCCTTGGTGTTGAGATAAAGAATCTTCCAGTGTCAAAACTAACAAAATTAAAAAGTGGAGAGTTCGAGCTAGAGGCTTTCAGTCAAAAACTGACTTCAAAGGCTGTGATACTTGCCACAGGCTCCAAGCCAAAGCATCTTGGTATCTCGGGTGAAGAAAGACTTTTTGGTGCAGGTGTTTCATATTGTTCCACCTGCGATGGGATGTTCTTTAAGGGAAAGGATGTTGTTGTTATAGGTGGCGGTAACTCCGCCCTTCATGGTGCAGAATATCTTGAAAGGATCTGCAAGACTGTCACCCTCATACACAGAAGGGAAGAGTTCAGGGGTGATGTGTTCCTTGTTGAACGAATGAAGAAAGATTCTAATGTAAAATTCCTGCTTGGGAACACTGTGCATGAAGTGATCGGCGAAAAAAAGGTGGAAGGCCTTAAAATTAAGAACGTTAAGACAGGAAAAGAAGATGTTGTCAAATGTGATGGTGTCTTCATATATGTCGGTTACGAACCACAAAGTTCCCTAGCACAGGGTCTGGTTGAAATGGATGAATATGGTTACATCATCACAAAGCCGGACCTGTCCACCAGTCTTGCCGGCCTATATGCCGCAGGCGACGTAACCAAAAAACCTTTCCGGCAGATAGTAACTGCTGTTAATGACGGTTGTGAGGCGGCGCTTAATGCAGATAAGTATCTTATTGCACAAGCGGTACTATAGTCCCTGCGTTAATATCTATTTTATAGGGTTTGATGTATGTAGGGTTGAGTTGTTCTATCGCTAACACTTTTGTGTTATTGATCTTTCCAGCTTTTGTAAGAATATCTTCGACTAGGGGTATTTTATCTTTGGGCACAAAAATAGTTTTTATCTCATCGGAATAAACTCCATTTTTTATTCCTACCTCCTCTTTAACACTACCAATAACGAGGCGGTTACTGCCATAGTCTGCTTTTGTCCTTATTCCATATATAACAGGGAATGGTTCGCTTACTAGTTCTTGTTCAGTGCTACTGAGTTTTTCCCAGTCTTCTAGCCTTTTCTTGTTTATGGCGATGACATTATCTTTGCCGATACCTGCGGACCAAGGGTCTTCAGCTGCTTTGATCTTTGCTGAACCTATTTCTGGGGTCCATTTTTCAAGTTGTGAATAGCTCTTAGGGGTACTGGTGTTGTTTATAAAACAAGTGGAAAGATTTTCCTTATTGAATTTTTCTGCTGCAACGATTATTTCACCGCTAAAAGGTACTCTGCCTTGTTCTAGTAGTTGACCAGTGGGCACTAGGCGTCCTTCATAATTCCCATATTTTGTATAAGAGAGTAATGATGCTGAAGGTGAACCATGGAACAATAAAGCACCATTTGATTCTAGCAAGATTGGGCTCACCTTAGCCTGTTCCGAGATAAGTTTTATGGCGCTGTTATAATTTATTTCTTTCCTTAAAGCCCCTTCTGTTAGCAAGGGGTCTTCTGGATAGAATTCATAAAGTTCTTCTATGGTAGCGCCTTCTTTACCCAATATCTTTTGCTTTAAAAGTGGCTTTAGGGACAGCCTTGCTGTCTTAACAGGATCAACTACACCATGATTTTTTAGCGTTTGTATGTATTTTTCTTTGGCAAGTATGTATGCCTTGTATTTATCCGAGCTGGCATCCAAAATACTTCCTTTAGCAACGTGGACTTTTTCTAACTCGGCCATTAGCTCATTGTATTCGACAGAGCCTGTTTTTATCCCTTTAGCCTCTAGATCTTTCATGAAAGTATTTAAAGCTGATTTTTGTTCTATCTTTACAGCATCATTAATAAATGA
>CAYVOB010000027.1:0-7470 GCA_964452945.1 uncultured Bdellovibrionales bacterium | reverse complement strand
GTTGCCTCTGACGTGCTAGCCATAGCACTTGCCTTTGTGTCTTTATTCTCTATGGTTTTTGGTTCTTCTGTTTTTGTGACTTCTTTATTTACTGTGCTGCTTGGAACTTCATCTGCTTCTATAAAATGATTTTTGTGCAAGGGTGTATATGTTATGGTGCCGTCCGTGCCTATTGACTTATTCAAGTTTTCTATGAATTTATCATATTGCTTTTGAGTTCTTATTGCTCCTGCATCTTCCACTATGGATTTATATTGAACCCCGCTCTTTCCTATGGCCGACTTTAATAAGGCATCGTCAGACTCTGTCAGAAATTTAGAAATAGGTTTTAGTTGTAGTCCAGCTTCCTCAAAATAGTAGGAGCCTCTTTCAAAGGCTCTTGCAGCAGGTACCATTTCTACCATCGAAGTTGCCTCGGTTATTCCTAAGACTTTGCTGGCAGACGGTAGGTTCTTTAGGACAGCATATCCAGCTACCGGAATGGCCAACATGCCTACAGTGGATAACCCGACCTTAATAGATGCAGATTCTTCATCCAAGGCCTTTGTAAGGTCGCTGTAGTTAGTTATATTGTCCCTTTGTCCTGTTATACCAGCTATGGTAGCTGCATCGGCCTGCGAATTGGCTATATCATAATTTATCCCAGCATTTATCATGACAATAGCTGTACTGACCGTAAAGACTGCCCAGGAGTTCAAAGTGGCAGACAGTACTCCTACCAAGGACCCCACAGGTGCGCCAACACCCGTTAAAGCCAGCACTGCCCCTGCGGTAGCAAGGAGTGCTGAACCTAGTGATACGGCCTTGTTTATATCCTCCTGGAGTTCATCATCATCGTAGAGTTCACCGATAAGTTTTGTGCTGAGCAGGTATTCTCTGGAACTAGGAAGCATAACGGAGTTATATTGTTTGAAAGATCTGGTGTAAGAGAGCAGGTACTCAATTAACTTGTCTTTTCTTTTTTCATGTCCGCCCTCTCCCTCGTAGATTATATCACTTGATGATCTGGTCTCATTTAATTCATTTATGCTCTCTATGGCTTTTGCCTGAAGTTCTTTGATGGCTTTTGTTACTAATGTCTTTCCTTCAGCACCGCTGGGGATGCCCTTCATGCTAAAATGAGTGGTTATGCATTCTTCTATATCGAACTCTCCGATCTCATCTCTAAAGGACTCTGAATAGAAGAGGTTAAAATATTTTGTTCTCATCAGTTCTTCAAAATTGAACTTGGCTTTTGGGGTGTATCTTTGGACAGTTTTGGTGATTATGGTATCTGCATATGTTGGACTATAGTTGGCTTTGGCAAAGACCAGGGTGTCGTGGTAGTCTTCGTATATCGCATGACAGGATTTGTTTATTTCTCTAATTTCCTTGTTGAAGGCCTCTGCATCTTTATCAAAGTCATCAAGGAGATTTTTTGAACAAGGTACGGCAGTTACATATTTGCTTACAGCGCCCGGTATAAAATCCCCATATCCTTCTTGGATCGTGATGCCTGGTGCATTTTTTATACTTGCACTTAAACTTATTATTCGAGACTCCTTGCTGGGGCAGGCACTTGTTTTGAGCGACTCTTCCATGCTGACGTAAGCTATTGCTGATCTTTGTAGTGCATCCAGTATTACCCTGTTGAAGAGGCTGATCATCAAGGCCTTGGAATTTGCGAACTCATCTATTATACGAAGGTCGCTGTATATGGCTGAGTAGTCTTCTTGTTTAGTAGCTGTTCCATAAACAGTCCCTATTGAGTCCGGTCTTATCTCGTTCAACAGGTCCCTTTTAGCAAGATTTTTATGCTCCTGTACTAAGTAGTCCGCGCAAGGCTTTTTATAACCATCTATAAGGGAGAGTTCACTTACTTGTGCACAGTATAGATAAAAGTCGGTATTGCAGTAGACGGGTTTGGAGCCCATGTCCAACATCAAGTAAGGGGAGTCTTCTTCCGTCGCAGGGCATTGTATCTGATCAAGACGTACAGTTACTTCGTCATCCTTTTTTTCGGCCTTGTTGTTTGGATCAACATATTTGAAGAATTCGGCAAGATCACCTTCAACTGTCATGAATGTTTTTCCTTTCTTGAACGATACCAGGTCCAGATAACAAGTTTCGGGTGGTTTTACAAAGATATTACCGGTCAAAAGAGGGGTGCCTTTGCTGATTACCCAGGATTTGCCTTCGCTGTTCTCTATTATTACGTCAAAGATAACCGTCTTTATGATACTCTTTGGATATCGTAAGGTTGCACTCACAGAGCTAGATTCCTTCAAGATGTTCTTTGGCAGAGCTAGCTTTATATAAAATTCTTTTGTTTCGCTTGTTATGTTTGACCTTACAGCATTGCTATCCACTAGGGGAGGGTAAAGGACGAACTCGTAACCATCAGGGGCATCCTTGTTAGCCTCAACAACAAGTTCTGCTAACCAACTAGGCATTGCGGAAGGGGCTTTGATCTGTAACTGCTGTTGGGCATTAAGATTCATGGAGACTAACATGGCGAGTACTGACAGCAATATTGAATATAGCCTGTAATGGACCATAGTGCTCTTATCGGAACCTAATAGTACAAACTTTAAGCTTTACAACAAGGCTAGTACCACTAAGGATTTAAGCATGTATAGCAGTATGGACTGAAACTATTTTATAAAAATCAACAAGAACATAAACTCTTGAAAAAAACAGGTTTTTGTGGTTTATTCCCCCAGTTAATTGGTAGCCCGAGCAAACTAAAAGAGAGCATAACAAATCGATATATAAATACTTTTTCAAGAAAGCCCTAAGGAGGATTTAGTTTATGTCTCAACCTATGTCCAACAAGAGGATCGTGTCAGTAGTTTCTGTAGATGGTAACGGGAAGACGAATACCGTTAGAAAGTTGTTGAACGCTAAGGATAAAATGGCGGTAGAGCCAGAGGAAGAGAGCAGGAATTATACCCTTTTCTCCAAAACCTTCATGACTGAAATGCCGGATGGTAAAGAATTATATCTGTTAGATACTCCTGGTTCATTAAACTATATTAATGATGTGGTGAACTGTGCAAGGGTCTCAAATGGAGCTGTTTATGTTATAAGCGGAACTACGGGTGCCACAGAGCAGGGATTAAGGCACTGGTGGAAGCTTAGAGATTACAGCCTACCTACGCTAATATACGTCAGCATGATGGACAACCCAGAGGCAGATTACGATAAGACGCTTGATAGCATCAAAAGTTTGTTGAACGTGTCGCCTGTCCCGATAATAATACCCGTAGGCAAGGGAGATGAGCTCGTTGGCGTTATAAACCTGATGAGGCAGAAATTTTATACTTATAAGGATGACAGCGGTAAATCGAAGGAAGAAGACATCCCTTCTCAATATGCGGACCTTGTAAAAAAATACAGGAACATAATGGTGGAAGCAATAGTTGAGAATGACGAAGATCTGATGTCGCAGTATTTGGACGGTAAAGAGATCCCTACCGAGTCACTAAGGGCCGTGCTTGGGAAAGCAGTAAAAGAAAGAACATCCTTTCCTGTCTTCGCCGGTTCAGCATCTAAAGGCATAGGTATTGATCTTTTAAGGGATGGTATATTCTTTTATCTGCCCTCAAGCGAGGAGTTCAGTACCCTTAAATTCAAGGATGGAGAAAAGGCCCCTGTTGCAGAGAATGCACCTTTTGCAGCATACGTTTATAAGACCAGGGTTGATGCCTACACAGGCAAGACCAACTACATAAAGATAGTTAGCGGAAAATTGAGCAAGAATACCAAGGCCATAATCGCCGATAACACACATACATTAAAGCTGTCAAAGATAAGTAAACCTTGTCCTGACGGATTAAAGCCTATTGAAGAGGCTGTGGCTGGTGACATCGTAGTACTAGATAAGTGTGAGGACATAAAGACCGGTTATACGCTAGTTGACAGCACAATATCCGGAAAATTCTTTGAGCCTTCTCCTGAACCAAAAAGAGTTCTTAACTACGCCGTTGAGATCGCTGACAAAAAACTGGAAGAAAAGGTCGGCGCCTCACTAAGAAAGATAGCAGAGGAAGATCCTTCTATCTTCTTCACTAGGGTCGCAGAGACAAAGGAACTTGTATTGTCAGGCCTTGGCCAGTTGCAGATGGACGTTGTGAACGAAATGTTAAAAGAAAGATACAAGCTCGATGTGACCTTCAGGTCGCCTAGGATCCCATACAGGGAGACGATAAAGAAGAGCGTAAAAGCAGTTCAAGGTAAACACAAAAAACAATCCGGCGGACACGGCCAGTACGGTGACTGCATAATAAACGTTGATCCTTTAAAGAGAGGCAGCGGCTTTGAGTTCGTTGACGCTATAGTCGGTGGTGCAATACCAAGGAACTTCATTCCTTCTGTTGAGAAAGGAATAGTTAAGACCATGGAAAAAGGAACTGTTGCGGGATTTCCTGTAATAGATGTAAAAGTAACTCTGGTGGACGGAAGTTACCATGATGTCGACTCTTCAGATATGGCCTTCCAGGTGGCAGGATCCCTCGCTTTTAAAAAGGCGATGGAAGATGCGAACCCGATACTGCTTGAACCTATTATGGAAGTCTCTGTTTATGTTCCAGAACACTACGTCGGTACTATCACTAACGATCTGAGCGGAAGGAGAGGCAGGATAAGCGGCATGGACTCTACCCCGGAGGGCAGCGTCGTAAAGGCGAATGTCCCACTTGGGGAAATGGCTACATATGCACCTGAACTCCACTCAATGACGAAGGGTCTTGGTCTGTTCGAGATGAAGTTCGCTAACTACGAGGAAGTGCCAGGACAGAACGTTGCAAAAATAGTTGCAGACACAAAGAAATGGAGAGAGGACGACGAGGGAGCTAATTAATATGTGTATGGATTGTAAACATCACTCAGATAACTTGAGCAAATGTAACTGCACATACGAACCATGCAGCAGGAAGGGCAACTGTTGTGAGTGCGTAAGTTATCACAAGGGTTTAGATCAACTGCCTGCGTGCTTTTTTGATGCAGCGACGGAAGCTACATACGACAGGGGTATTGATAATTTTATAAAGATGCATAACAAGAAGAGAGGTAAATAATGGGTCGTACGGAAGATACTTGGCGCATATTCAAGATAATGGGCGAATTCGTCGAAGGTTTTGAAAAACTTTCGAAAATAGGTCCTGCTATAACGGTGTTCGGATCTGCAAGATCAAAAGAGGGGGACCCTCTTTATGAAGCCGGTATGGAGATGGGGAGAGAAATAGCAAGAGAGGGTTTTAACGTTATAACTGGTGGCGGACCAGGTGTAATGGAGGCTGTCTCGAGAGGTGGTAAAGAGGCTGGCGGTAAGGTAATAGGCCTGAATATAAAGTTACCAAAGGAGCAGGGCAATCCGTTCCTTGACCTAAGGATAGATTTTAATTATTTCTTTTGCAGAAAGGTTATGTTCAAAAAATACTCCAACGGGATAATCATCTGCCCCGGTGGATTCGGTACCATGGATGAGATGTTTGAAGTATTGACGCTGATACAGACCAGAAAAACAAAGTGGACGCCGGTGGTCCTATACGATTCAAAATACTGGAACGATCTGATCGCATTCTTTAAGACACATATGGTTGCCAGGGGCTTTATAAGCAAGTCCGATCTCAATCTGATAAAGCTTACGGATGACCCAAAGGAAGCGGTGAAGATAATAACTGACGTTTATAAGTCCAGCAAGGAAGCTAGAACGTCCCTATTGGACCTGGAGGAGTAATATATTATGCACATCTGCATGATAAACATTCATGGCCATGTTAAAAAGGATGGAGCTCCTATAGGAGGTCATCCTGATACCGGTGGTCAAATAGTTTACGTCGTCAATCTTGCCTATTATCTTGGACAGAAAGGCCATAAGGTGGATCTTTTCACCAGGATGTTCAAGGATGATAAATGGAAAGGTTTTGATACAAAGGTAGAAAAGGTATCCAGTAATGTAAATATAGTTAGAATACCATGCGGCCCTGCAGGCTATGTGCCTAAGGAAGAGATCTGGGCCCACATGAGCGAGTTCACTCAAGGGATAGAAGAGTATTATAAAAAAACCAAGTCATCTTTTGATATCATAAGTACCCACTACGCTGATTCAGGTGCCTGTGGAGTGCTTCTGAAGGCAAGGACAGGTAAGCCACTCATTCATCACGGTCACTCATTAGGTGCTATCAAACTGAATAATGCAGGGATCACGCAGGGTAATTTCTTAAGCGTTAACAAGAAGTATAGCTTCCATACAAGGTTGTTCGCAGAAAGAACAACACTTAATTGGGCTGATAGCGTCGTTGTTTCAACAGAGGACGAAAGATACCAGCAGTATGGATTGGCACTTTACGACGGTGCAATAAACATAGAGGATCCAAAGTTTACCATCATTCCTCCTGGAGTTAACACAGATGACTTCCATCCTTTCAAGGGGAAGATGGATGCTGTGGACAAACAGGCGGAAAAGACCATAGAGGATATAATGGAGGACGGGATAGATCCCTCAAGAAGAGGACTCCCATCCATCATTATGGTGGGGAGATTGGATCCAAGAAGGAATATACTTGGTCTGATAGAGGCATATGCCAACAATAGGAAGCTGCAGGAGATAGCCAATCTTTTTATTTCGTCAGGCGGGCTGGTGGACCCTACGTTCATAAAGAACTGGGAAGGGATGCAGACTAACTATAAGACGCTGTTAAAAGACATAAGAAAAGTTATGGTAAGAGGCGGGCTGCAAGGTAAAATAGTCCTGACGGATATTTTTGATTATAACAAAGAATTCCCAGGCATTATGCGCTATGCAGCAAGGAACCGCTGGGTATATGTTAATCCGGCGTTGCATGATACCAGAGGTATCGCTGTTCTTGAGGCTATGGCGAGCGGATTACCCGTGGTGACCACAAGTACCGGCTGCACTGCACAGCTTGTTGGCGACGGTAACTATGGTTGCTTGATAGACCCCAATGACTCAAGGAACATAGCGGATGGTCTTCTTTCTGTCCTTAACGACGAGAACGAGTGGGATCGCTTGTCAAAGAGAGGTTATGAGTACGTAACAAAGAACTATTCCTGGACGGTGATAGCAGGCAAGGTGGAAAAGCTCTGTAAGGATATAATCGCCAAAAAGGATGGTAAAAAAGCCAAATATGCACTGCTTCCTCCAAGATATTTGAGGAAACCAAGTGATAAGAGCGAGAAAGATCTTATAGATGATCTTAGGACCTTCCTGTTCAACGTCTCTGAAGGTAAACGTCAGGCTTCAAAGGTCTCCAGGGATTTGGCGGACCTTATCATAGACGAACTTACCAGAAGAAAGAAAAAACCTTTTGTATTCGCAATGGTAGGCGAGACAGGCGGCGGCAAGACCACTATTGCCAATAAGCTTTCAAGGACGCTGAATAACCTTGGTTACGAGTCCGTCTTCTTTAAGATGGACGACTACATGATAGATCTCCCAAAGGAGATGGTGGAGAAGAGGGTGCAAAA
>CAYVOB010000026.1:0-14466 GCA_964452945.1 uncultured Bdellovibrionales bacterium | reverse complement strand
CAGCAGGCGTGTACTTTTGGAAATGGAAAAAAGGGAGAGAGAATCTACAAAGATAAATTCACTTAAGATAAAATATAATAAGGTGTTTGGATATTACATAGAGATAACTAACGCCAACCTTGATCTGGTGCCGCCACACTATCAAAGGAAGCAGACCTTGGTTAACGGTGAAAGGTTCATGACACCGGAACTTAGGGAGTTGGAGATAAGGCTTTTAAGTGCAGAAGAGGACAGGGTCGAACTAGAGCAGGCCCTTATTGCAAAATATGCCTCCGAATTCAGAGAGCAGTTCCTGGGGACAGCGTTGGCGCTATCGTCGTGGATAGCCAATTTTGATCTTAGCGCGGGGTTTGCATGGATCGCTGTAAAAAGAAGATATGTTCGTCCGCAGATACACGACAGCTTTGAGCTGATCTTAAAAGATGCGCGTCATCCTGTTCTCTACGAAACAATGAAAGAGGATTTTGTACCAAACGATATAGAACTTTCCGAGTCTGGTTATTTCCACATAATAACCGGTCCCAACATGGCAGGCAAAAGCACGATTATGAGGACTGTTGCGCTTCTTGTTATTATGAGCCATATGGGTTGTTTTATTCCCGCATCATTTGCAAGAGTACCTGTTACTGACAGGGTTTTTACAAGGGTGGGCGCTACTGACTATATACTCCAAGGACAGAGTACCTTTATGGTAGAAATGATAGAAACAGCTAATATAATCTTTTCAGCCTCAAAACGTAGCTTGATAATACTTGATGAGATAGGAAGAGGTACCAGTACCTATGACGGTATATCGATAGCATGGGCTGTGGCAGAACATATACACAACAATATTAGTGCAAAGTGCATGTTCGCGACCCACTACCACGAGTTAACTGCCCTTGAAAATGAATTGACCGGTGCCAGGAACTTTTCAATGTCAGTTGAAGAGGAAAGGGGGGGCTTGTTCTTCTTAAGGAAGATCGTTCCACGCCCTGCGTCACGAAGCTACGGCATACAAGTAGCCGGTATGGCAGGCCTTCCGAACAGCATAATAAGCCGCGCCCGTTCGGTCATGAAGAGGTTGGAAGAGGAAAGGAAGGGGAGTGCGGAGCTAAGCAAGAATGACCTTACCCAGCTTTCTTTGTTTGACAGGAAAAAAGATGACTACCAATTTATCAGTGAACTTGCTAATATTGATCTTGATAAACTGACTCCTCTTGATGCGTTGAGCAGATTATACAGATGGAAAGACGAGGTGGACCAAAGTGATCAAACTGAAGTTTAAGTATTACATTTTTATCTTTGCAGCGATAGTGCTTGTATCGTTCATGATACTGGAGGGAGTTGGCTTGTATGAATATGCTAATTCAAGTGTTAACTATCAGGCCAACAAATTCGTTCCTAATAATACAGGAATGATCGTTGTGCTGGCAGGAAGTTCCGGAAGGATAAATACTGCATATGAACTTATGAAAGAAAGACAGGTTCCGGTACTTTTTGTTGCAGGCGTCTATAAGGCAGTTAACTTTGATGAATTGGCCAGGGAGTTCAATATAGATCTTAATGACCGAGAAAGGATAAAGATAGATAATGTCTCAAGGACCACTGTTGAGAACGCAAAGGTAGCACTGCAGTTTGCAGAAGAGAACAATATAAAGACCATAGTTCTTGTTACCTCTGTCTATCATATTAAGAGGGCTGAGATGATCTTTAATAAGGTGTTCGAGGATCAGGGAGCGATCATAGTCCCCTATACGGCCTACAATATAAAATTAAGCAGTGACTCTTGGTGGCGTCGGTATAAACCTTTTATGAACATGCTTGATGAATATTTCAAATACCAGCTTTATAGGGTGCAGCTTAGCGGACGCTAGATCAGAACGTAGTGTTCTTATATGCGTCGCATCGAGAGCAGAGCTCTATTTTGTCGCGTTCACCGTTATCAAGGTATGACCTGTATCTTTTTGCGACCTCGCCATTCCATATATCAAGGACCTTTTGATTTTTTACATCGCCTATGATCGCCCTTTCGTTGGTGTCCCAGCAGCATAGTGTGGCTCTTCCGTCCACGTAAAAGAACATCTCTTTTCTTACCTTGAGGCATGGCTTATAAACTGTGTCTTCCTGCCCTTCCCACGGATATCTGTAAAGGGATGTTATTTCTACCTTGTCAGCGATCTTTTCCCACTTTTCCCTGAAAAGTTTCTGCTCTTCTTCGCTGCCAGGAAAGGCTATCATCCTTACATCTGTCATTACGTTGTAGTTCTTTGCCTTGCTGCAGAAATATTCTGTGTTCCTTACGACTTCCTTGAAGTTAAGCCCTTTTCTCCTTTCTTTGTATTTATCCTCATAAAAGCCGTCTATGCTGAACCTCATTATATCAACGCCTATCTCAAGGAGCTTGTCCGTCCTCTCTGGTGTTAATAGTGAACCGTTGGTGTTGAATTCAATTTCCGCCGTCCTGTCCTGCTTTATGTATTTGCAGATGTCCAGCATCCTATTGTCGGCAAATGGTTCATTCAAAAGGAAAGGTCGGTATGTTACTCCAAGCCCGCGAGTATCATCTATTATCTTTTTCCAGACCTTGTCTTCCATCAATACTGGTCGGCGTGTGACTTTTTTTTGTGTGCAAAAGTCACATTTTGCATTGCAGACTATGGTGGTCTCTATCTGTATGTAGTCTGGTGTGTTCTTGTATGGATATGGTTTGTAGTTACTCATTTTTTACTCTCTTTTACGATGATCTTTGCTGCATCAAGCAGTGTTCGTATTCCTTCTTTTTCGCCAAGTTTTATGCCTTTACCGCCCATTCTAGTCCCAAGATCCCTATCGCTGTCTTTGTCGCCCACGGAGTAGGAGGCTGATAGATCTATTTTGTAGTCTTTAGCTGCTTTTTCTACTAGTGCAGTTCCTGGCTTTCTGCAAGAGCATTTATCGTCTGGACCATGTGTGCATATGAGCACATCATCTATCAGGTCTTTACCAAGTACCGACAGCATTTTTTCGTTTACCTTGTTAACATCATTAATGGTCATCATTCCTCTTGCTACGCCGGACTGATTTGTCACGACAAAGATCATGAACCCGTTGTCCCTCAAAAGAGAGATCGCTTCTTTTGCGCCCTCAAGGAGATCTACCTTAGAAGGGTCATTTATATAACCGTGGTCGTATATTATAGTCCCATCCCTGTCTATAAAAACAGCCTTATTTAACATCTCTATAGCCCTTAGGATTTTGCTTTGTCCACTTCCATGCTGACTCGATCATGTGGTCTATGTTGTAATGAGGGAACCATTCAAGGACCTCTTTGGCCTTTTTGGAACTTGCTATCAGGATGGCAGGATCACCCTCTCTTCTTTCTGCATATTCGACTGGTATTGTCTTACCGGTTATTTCCTCTACTTTTTTTATTATCTCCTTGACGCTATATCCTACAGAGGTACCAAGATTAAAAACATCGCTACGCCTTTGTGATTCGAGATAATTTATCGCTTTCACATGTGCCTCGGCTATATCCATAACGTGAACATAGTCCCTTATACAGGTACCGTCCTTTGTATCGTAGTCATTCCCCAGGATCGTAAACTGTTTTTTTATTCCTAGTGCCGTTTTTAACAAAAGAGGGATTATGTGCGTTTCTGGGTAGTGGTCTTCTCCTATCCTACCATCAGGGTCAGAGCCTGCGGCATTGAAATATCTGAGGTATATATGTTTTATCCCATATGGTTTTTCATAATCATTCACGATCTGTTCTATCATCAGTTTGGAAAGACCGTATGGGTTGCAAGGTACTTGAGGGTGGGTTTCGTCGATCGGTGTTTTAATTGGATTGCCATAAGTTGCTGCAGTAGAAGAAAGGATGAACTTTTTTATCCCGGATTCCAACATTACATCAAGCAGGGCTATTGTATTGGCAACATTGTTCTTGAAATATTTGTGCGGATTTACTACAGACTCGCCTACATAACAGTTCGCACTAAAATGCATTACAGCATCTATCTGGTGCCTGGATACTATTTTCAACATTTCTTTTGTATTGGAGATATCACACTGGTAAAAGGTAGTTCCCTCGATTACAGCTTTTTGGTGCCCTGTTGTAAGGTTATCCACTACTATCGGGTGGTACCCCGCCTGCAACAGTTTTATCAATGTGTGGGAGCCTACATAACCGGCCCCGCCTGCAACAAGTATTTCCTTCATACGAACCAAGTTATATATCACAATGGCCAAAAACTGGAATATTTATTGTTCCCTGCTCGTTTTTTCGTCCCCCGAGGACGTCCTCTAAGTATTAGCAGCTAAAATGACTTGCCCCATTGATACAAAAACTATTGCCAGAGGGACTGAATATGGTATTGTTCATGGCATGGTAACATATAGTAGCTCAGGTGTAAGTATTGATAGCGGTAACGAGTTCGTCTCAAGGATAAAGGACAAAGTTAGGTCTACCGCAGTTAAAGGGGTTGTTAACTCGATAGGAGGTTTTGCATCCCTTTTTGAGGTGGATTGGAAAAACTATAAAAAGCCACTGCTGGTGTCCTCTACGGACGGCGTTGGTACAAAACTAAAAATAGCTTTTATGGCCAACAAGCATGACACCATAGGCGTCGATCTTGTTGCTATGTCCGTAAATGACATCCTTGTTTATGGTGCAAAACCGCTCTTCTTTTTGGATTATCTGGCGGTAAGCAAGTTGAACGTTGAAACAGCTACGTCAATAGTTGATGGCATAGTCGATGGCTGTAAACAGTCAAATTGTGCTCTGGTTGGAGGTGAAACAGCAGAGATGCCTGCTTTTTATCAAGGAGAAGAATATGACTGTGCAGGTTTTGTTGTCGGAGTAGTGGATGGCGAAAAACTCATAGATGGCACAAAACTTCAGGAAGGAGATGCGATAATCGCACTTGCTTCCTCCGGGATACATTCTAACGGCTATTCTCTAGTAAGGAATATATTCTTTAATCATAACTCTTTCAAAATGGACCATGTGTTCCCAGAGCTTGGCAAACCTCTTGGTGATATTCTTTTAACACCGACTAGGATATATGTTAAACCGGTATTAGAGCTGTTGGAACAAGGCTTTAATGTAAGGTCTATGTGCCATATAACGGGTGGTGGTATAACGGAGAACTTCCCTAGGGTCTTAGGAAAGGATTTTAGCGCTGTAGTTGAACTCTCAAAGATAAATGTTCTCCCTATATTCAAGTTAATGTCAAAACTTGGCAACGTAGATAAAGAAGAAATGCTTAGGGTCTTCAACATGGGCGTAGGCTACATAATAGTGCTCCCAGACGCAGAAAAGAAAAGGGCAATAGACTTTTTTGCCAAGCATTCAATAGACGCTCGTCATATAGGTAATGTGATCAAGGACACAGCTAACAAGGTCATATACCAGGATCTGGACAGATTTACTTTATGAGACTTTTAGTTTTTGCTTCAGGCAGGGGCAGTAATTTTAATGCACTGCTGGAAGCAACAAAAAAAGGTGAGATTAAGGCCAGAATATGTGGATTGGTCTGTGACAAGAATTGCCCCGCAGAAGAAATAGCAAAAAACAACGCTGTTCCAGTCTCTATAATACGCCCCAAGGCATATCTTTCTAGAGAAGAATTTGTAAATGAACTTGTAAATACAGTTAAGAGTTATGCTCCTGACTATATACTATTAGCTGGATATATGAGGATACTTCCGTCGGAGCTAATAGACGAATATCCATTGCGTATAATCAATATTCATCCTTCACTACTTCCTGCTTTTCAGGGTAAGGATGCCATAGCTCAAGCGTGGAAGGCTGGAGTAGGAACAACAGGGGTTACTATTCATTTTGTTAACGATAAATTAGATCAAGGAGTTATACTCGCTCAACAAAAACTTGAGGTTCCTGCTACCATAGAAGACCTTGAGGCACAGATACATAAAGTGGAACATAAACTTTACGTCGATACAGTTAAGTCACTGGTGGACACACCCTTTGATACGCTCGTCATAAGTAAGTGTCTTCTGGGTGAAGCTTGCAGGTATGATGGACGTAACAAATATTCCTCAAGGGCATCAAAGCTTGCAGGTTCGTTCAAGGGCAACGTTATCTCTGTATGTCCGGAGCTTGATTGCGGACTAGGTGTTCCCAGGCCATCTTCTGAGATATTGAATGGTCGATTTATTACGAGTGAGGGCATAGATCTTACAGATACCTTAAGGGATTTCTCTATGGAGTTCATTAATGAGGATTTGTCCAAGGCTAAGAGGGTTCTAGCTGTTCTTAAGGAAAAAAGCCCCTCTTGCGGAAGGACAAAGGTTGCCGGTGTCTTTACGATGACCTTACTGCGAGAACTAAAGGACAGCTTGCTTGTGGTGACAGAAGAGGAATTATGAAAGCTGGTGTGATATACAACGGTGTTCCGTCCATGGTCTGCGCTTCTTTTCTAGCTAGAGAAGGCTTGAACATAGACCTCTTCATGCCTCGTAAGCCTGGAGAGCTAAAGTCCGATGGATTTGAGATCCTGCCTTATGAATTACCTATAATAGGACTGGAACATAGGGACTATGACGGAGATCTTTTTGGTTTTATTGGTCTTGGCACATTAAAAAAACAAGTTCGTTATGAAAAAGATGTAGTGAGTATGGTCTTTGGTTCAAACAGGATAGATCTTTCATATAAGTCACTGATTGATGATATATCCAGGATATTCCCAGAGCATGCAGCTAAGGTGAGTGTGTTCGTAGAAGAGTTGAGGTCAATAGAAGGAGCCCTTCCTCCACTTTGGAAAGTTAACAGGAAGCTTAAGGGCAGTTGCCATAGAACAGGATTAGATAAACTACTGTCATACTCGCTGGATAAGAAATATAACAGGAGTATCTCATCCCTTTATAATAAACATAGGCTTCCATCAGAGATTAGACTTATATTCAATTCTGTCCTTTTTGTTTTTTCTGGCACGTTTACAGAGGAGATACCTGTCATAGATGCAGCAAGGATCATCTCTCTTGCTATGGACGGTGTTTATTCCTCTGAAACAACAGGAGCTGCTTTATCGTGTGCTATGTTGAATTCCATAAAGGATTCTATTAGTAATATTTCAATTAAAGATGTTGACTATGCTAGTGTAACATCAGGAATAAAGGACCTGGAATTTGGTGTAAAGAATATGGTGCTTGACAGTGACGTTGTTAAAAGGGACTTTGTTTCCCACTTTAACCTGTTCAACAGCCGTTATAGCCTGAAGGTTAGATATCCGATGTCAATGTTCTTTAGGTTCGAATCAAATAACATACCTGCTCCGCTGAGTAAATTTCTCATTTATGTAGATATAGATGATGCAGGGTTCTACTCAGAGGACGATATATATGTACTGAATTATAATCTGGATGGTGAACAGGCCGTTTTGAGGATAACGGCATTTATATCGTATGGTTTGTTCGATATAGAGGAACAAGGTCATAGGAAAAAATTCCTGAAAATGAAAAATATAGTGGAAGACCTTATTCCGGCTCTTACTATATTTGACTATGAATGCTATCCAGATCCAAAGAATATATCCCTTAAGAACGAGGTTGAATATATGTTCACGAATCTGGTAGATAATGACCTTATTTACGGTAATATATACAATGAGTTGAGTTCATATCCCTCGTATAAAGATGTTTTGTCATGTGGCAGAGAGAGTTTTTATCCGCTAGGTTTTGAGTCATCTGTTATAAGCGGCCTAAAGGCTGCTAACAGTTTTATGAGAGGATTAAGGTCTTGAGGTCTTTAAAGTTAGAAATAAGTGATCTGATCGCTCCGATCTTGGGGATAACACCTGAAGAAGTTTGCACATTGCTTGCTTTACCTCCAAAGGCGGAAATGGGTGATATGGCCTTTCCTTGTTTTAAGTTCTCCAAACAAATGGGTATGGCTCCAAAGGATATTGCACAAAAGTTCTGCGATAGGTTATCTTCGGGTATAAAAAAATACCCATTGATTGAAAAGATCAGCCCAGAAGGGCCATATATAAACATAACCTTGAACAGGAAGGAAACATTCAAATGGTATAAGGGGTATTTTAAGCATCTATCAGGGATGCTGTTCCGTTGTGACAGGGCAAATAAAACAGTTGTGATAGATTATTCTTCACCTAATATAGCAAAGCCGATCGCATTCCATCATATAAGGTCGACGGTAATAGGCAGTATAATAGGTAATATATTTGAACGTTCAGGTTATGAAGTTGTACGAATTAACTATTTGGGTGATTGGGGAACTCAGTTCGGCAAACTGATAACGGCGTTCGAAAGATATGGTGATGATGAAAAACTCAAGAATGAAGGGATAAGACATTTATTGGAGATATACGTACAATATCATAAGAATGAGAACGAGGAACTTAATGCTGAAGCCAAAGAATGGTTTAAGAGCATGGAAAATAATGATCCCAAGGCGATGGCTTACTGGTCCAAGTTCAGGGAGATAAGCGTAAAGGAGTTCAACAGGGTCTATAAAAGGCTTGCCGTGGGTTTTACCCATACGGAAGGAGAGAGTTTCTACAGGGACAGTAAAGATATTATAACCCTAATACACGACAGGATAGGTACAGAGGTAAGTGAAGGTGCCGTTATTGTCAGTCTGGAAAAATTCAATATGCCCCCTATGCTGCTAGAAAAGACCGACGGTACAAAACTTTATGCAACAAGGGATATGGCTGCTGCAATTGACAGGCAAAAAAGATTTGCCTTTGACGAGAACCTTTACGTGGTTGCCAGCCAGCAGGAACTTCATTTTAAGCAGCTATTCAAGGTCCTTGAAATGATGGGGTTCGAATGGGCTGCTCAATGTAAGCATATTCAGTTTGGATTGTTACACCTTGCTGATTCGAAGATGTCCACAAGAGAAGGGAATGTGGTTTTTTTAGATGACGTTCTAGATAGGTCCGTAGAGCTTGCTTTGAAAGCGATCGACGAAAAGAATCCTGACCTTGGCGATAGACTTGAGGTGGCAGAGGCAGTAGGTGTTGGTGCTATAATATTTGGGGATATAGTAAAAAGGCGTACACAGGATATTACCTTTAAGTGGGAAGATATACTTAACTTCGACGGAGAAACGGCACCTTATGTTCAATATACCCATGCAAGGGCAGGTAGCATACTGAGGAAGGCTGATTTTATGCAGAGTATGACGATAGGTCCTGAGTATGTACCTAATGATGCAGAGTTTGAATTGATAAAATTGTTCTGCTCATATGACGATAAGATAGCCGAGGCGAGAAAGGAATATGAACCATTCACTATAGCCAGGTATGTTCTTGATGTGGCAAGATCATTCAATCGCTTCTATTATCAGGAAAAGATAATAGATGTTGAAGATCAGAACCAGAGATATGAAAAACTATTCATCGTATATACTATAAAGGAACTCATTAAACAGAACCTTGCAATACTTGGCATAAGAGCTCCCGAGAGGATGTAATTGTTTTGAAGATCCTTATAATAAGATTTAGCTCCTTAGGCGATATTGCAATGGCAACGGCTCTACCAAGACACTTACGTAAAAAGTTTCCCAATGCAGAAATCGATATGGCTGTAAGGGAAGATTATAGGGAGCTCATAGAATGGGACCCTAACCTTAATGACAGATTATATGTCTCCAGGAACGACGGTATTGCTGGACTATGGCAACTCACAAAGGAAGTACGATCTCGTCGCTATGATCTCATAGTTGATGCCCATAGGAGTATCAGGAGCAGGTTCATATGTCTGTTCAACCCTTTTGTCAGAAAAGTATATTTTGATAAAAGGACCCTCAAGCGTCTATTGCTTATCTTTTTTAAGATAAATCTTTTCAAAAATGTAGATGCGCAGATAGTGGAATATTTGAAACCGCTTGGTGAACTTGGGATCAGTTACGACGGTCTTGGTACAAAGATATTCGTTCCGGATAATGTAATTGAAAAGATCCGTAAGACTTTGGAATCTAGGATATCCAAAGTGAATGACAAGCTGCTGATAGGCATGGTGCCAAGCGCACAATGGCCTGGAAAGAGATGGCCGTCACAGTATTTTGAAGTCTTAGCATCCATGATAGCAGAAGAACTTGACGCCAATATAGTAGTTATAGGTGGAAAGGGAGACTCTTTCTGTGAAAAGATAGCCTCCGTTGATAGACGGGTCTATTCGTTCGCAGGTGACCTCAGCATGATAGGCTCGGCCGCGGTACTGTCCTTATGTGATCTTGTTATTTGCAACGATACAGGGATGATGCATGTTGCTGAAGCGGTTGGCTCCGACGTTATAGGCATAATGGGTCCAACATCATATGAGTTTGGATGTTATCCTTATAGGCCAAGTTCAAGGGTAGTTGAACTTGATATGTGGTGTAGGCCATGTTCGAAGAATGGTAAGGGCCCGTGTGTAAGGTGGGGTAAGCGTCCTTGCCTCAATAATATAAGTCCTGATATGGTTTTTGAAGAGGTAAAAGACTACTTTAAGGTCCGGGAGAGATAATGATATGAAGCAGTTCTGTAAAATTCTCTATTCTTGTGTCCTTGTTCATTTATTATATGCAGGATTTATTGTAGGTGCTGTTTTCAGTCCCAAGACCCTCTCCTCATTCCTGGGCAGAGCAGGGCTTTGGCGTCGTTATAGGAATAATCTTAAACCAAAATCCGACAAGAAGAGACTGTGGTTCCATGTGTCCAGTGCCGGTGAGCTTGAACAGGCAAAACCATTGATAAGACTTTTTTATGAAAGGAATGCAGCAGAGATGGAGTTGGTCCTTACCTATTTTAGCCCATCTGCAAAAAATAATGCATCCAAGATGTCAGAGGTCATCTTTAGTGATTATCTCCCTCTGGATACTTCATTTAATACAAAAAAGATATTCGATCTTATCTCTCCTGATGCTGTTGTGTTCGTTAAATTCGATATATGGCCCAATATAGTTTGGGAAGCAGAGGGAAGGAACATCCCTGCATTTCTCATAGATGGAACACTCCACAGAAAATCAATGCGCTACTCCAACATACTTGGTCAATCGTTCTATAACAGTATCTATATGGCATTCAAGATGATCGGCGTTGTTTCAGAAAGTGACCTTAGGCGTTTTATGATAACGTCACCCAAGCATCCCAACGTAAAGATACTCGGTGATACCAGGTTCGATCAGGTGGCTTTTAGGGCTGCGCAGAATGACCCTTATAAACTTCCGATGAGTATGCAGGCGTACAAGGATAAGCTAACTATAATATGTGGCAGTACTTGGGATGCTGATGATAAGCACATACTCAAACCGTTGCGTGATCTTTTGGAGGATGTACACCTACTCCATGTGATACTGGTGCCGCATGAGCCGACACCTAAACACATACAGAAGTATATGGAGTATTTTTCAGCTTATTCTCCGGTAAGGCTCTCAGAGATAAGGAAGGGCGTTAAGGGTGACAGGGTCGTACTTGTCGACGAGGTTGGCTGTCTTGCAGAGCTTTACAGGCTTTGTTCAGTAGCCTACGTTGGAGGGGCTTTCTCCACCGGAGTGCATAATGTGATGGAACCGTCGATAATGGGGCTTCCAACGGTATTCGGTCCTTTCTACTACAATTCACCTGAAGCTGAGGCACTTGTCAGGAATAACTGCGCATTCAGCAGCTCCGACAGTGAGGGTTTTTATACCACTTTCAAGCGTCTTGCGTGCGATATGCACTTTAGGGTTGACACAGGAAAGAAGGCTCAGGAGTATATCCAATCTAACCTTGGCGCTGATGAAAGATATTATATGGAGATAAATCGACTTGTGTGAGTATTGCCTATAAACAGAACCTCATACACCATACCTTGTAGATTGCTTCCAGAACGATACTTTTGTTCATCTTTGTTTTGCCAAGTGTTCTATCGCTGAAAGTAATTGGTACTTCTGCCAGCTTGTAGCCATTCTTGTGAGCGCGGTACTTTAGTTCTATCTGAAATGCATAGCCTCTGCTTGTTATCGAAGAAAAACCGATCTTCTTAAGTACAGAGGTCTTGGTCCTGTTGAAGCCTCCGGTAAGATCATTGATCGGGCAACCGAGTATTGTCTTTGCATAAAAGCTTCCACCCCTACTTAGTATCCTTCTCGACAACGGCCAGTTCAATATTCTTCCCCCACTTACATAGCGCGAGCCGACTATAAGGTCTGAACTATTCTTGACTTCGTCGAACTTAGGCAAGTCCTCTACTCGATGTGAAAGATCAGCATCCATTTGCTGCATCCATTCATATCCATTGTTTATGGCAAACTCAGCTGCCATCTTGTATGCATTGCCAAGTCCGATCCTCTTTGGATTCCTTATGTAATGTATATTGTTGTTTGTCTTACACAGCTCAGAGAATAATCTATCTGTTCCATCATTAGAGTTGTCGTCTATGCAAAGGATGCCACCTTTGTCTTTAATGTAATCCATTAGCGGAGGCAGTATTTTTTCCAGGTTCTGTTTTTCGTTAATTACAGGCAGGACTATTAACAGTTCTTTCATTGTTGTACCTCTTTAATCCTTCTATTAGAACGAACCTACCTAGTGGTCTTAGGTCAGGAACTAGTTTTTTTAAGCTTTCAACGAATACCATATTTTCAGAAAGTCCGCCAGAAAGATAAAGTGTGTTGGGTTTAGCGGCGAATTGCCAAGAGAACCTTGCCATGCCATTTATTAACGACGAGAGGCCTTCTTCTATGGAAGAGTCCCTTGATATATGGTCAAAGAATTTTGTTATGCCAAGCAGCCCACAGGTTATATCGAAGTGCTTATCTGTTACACGTAGGTCCTGTGGTGTTTTATTAAAATATTTCATCATCAATTCTATGGTAAATCCTACCATGGCTCCACAAGATGTGTTCCAGTCACACTTGTCAAAACGTCCGGACTTGAATGAAACAAGTTTCATGTCCCTGGAACCTATATCGAGGATCGTAAATTCAGGGCTCTTGCACAGCGACTTTGCTCCTTCTGCAAGTGCTACAAGCTCATTAACAAAAGAACCCTTACCGATCAGCGCGGCGTTATGTCCGGTTGTATATCCAGGGTGAGGTAACTCCTGTTTGCCGAACTCTGTTATGTGAAGCACAGAGGTCTTCCCTGTGATCGTGTCATAGGTCTTGATATATGATGAACCTGCATCTATTAAAAACAATTGTTTAACTCCAAAAAAGCCATTATTTTTGCTTTAGTACTGTTATCGATAAGACCGTCAGCTTCTACATATAATCCTTTGTGTTCGTGTGCAAGCTCTTTGGCCAATATGTTCTTGGCACAGAATGACTGGCAAAAGAAAACAGTTGGAAGGTCTTTATCCACATACATCTCGAGTTCCATATTAGACGGAGTTTTGTTCTCCATGCAACGTGACCATCCAAAAACATGTGTGTGGTCAGGGAATAACTTTAATATGGAAAAATCATATGGAGGAACTCCCCAAAATCCTGCTTTAGGCTTTACAGGTGAAATAACGTTGTTAGGTTCGATGTTAAGGACATTCTCTGTGATGACCCTTAACTTTTTTTCCAGTGGTAGTTCTGATGTGGAAATAGGAAAACCAAAGTCCTTTGTGTCGTTATTCCTAGTCGCTATTATTTTTGATCCCGGCAGTAGTTTTTGTATTATAGGCAGGAGGTACAACATAGGATCGCACTTTGAACTTCCTGTTACAGCAAGTATTATATTTGGTCTTATCGCGAATGAGTTGGCAAGTATGGTCTGTATAACACTGCAAGTGGTCTCTGGTATGTATTGCAGCGAGAAATCTTTTGATATGCCATTTGCAGGTACATCAAGGTCGAACCATTTTGCATTAGGGTAATTTGTTTTTAACAGTCTGATCTTTTCAAGTGGGGGGACGCCGGTAAAACCTATCTTCATTTTCTTGTTCTATATGGGGAGTTCGTTAGCTGTTTTATCAACTAGCTCCAGATCAGATCTGGATGCATACTCGAACCCATTTAGTATTAAAGGCTGTTTCCCATACAGTTTTACTGCACGGTAAAAGGTATCTCTGCTCAAATTGTGTTTTGAGTTCAATATGTGGTCCGTCCCCAGGATGTAGAAATTGAACTTCAAAGGACCTTGTTGTATCGACGTTGCTAATTCCGACCTTCGGTATAGGTCCATCTTGTCATATTTTGAACTGATGAATACCAGGGAAGGTATGGCTCTTGGATCAGAGTAGCCCATTAGGTAGATGTGCTCTGCAGGAATGCCCATCAACCTTAAGGTCTTTTGGGCCCTTTTTGCCAATACAAGAAAATCATGTACCTTCATGTCTTAGATTATATGGATATTTACGATTGTATTCAATTCCAATTTTAGCTTACGTCGTGAAAACGGAGGTGTTATAGTCGCTGTATTGGTGATGCCAGATGAATATATGGCTAATATTGATTTTAAGCAGGCATTCCATATAATTATATAATGGTAATATTAATGATTTTAATATTAAATAACTTCTAAAAATAATGACATGACCTTATAATTTAGACATTGATACTTG
>CAYVOB010000025.1:0-14590 GCA_964452945.1 uncultured Bdellovibrionales bacterium | reverse complement strand
TATTGCACTTATTTGTCTTCAACATTATCATTAACAGTATGGGAAGAGGGCTTGTTTTACGTCTGTCCACGTTTGCGCTTTGTATGATGCTGCTTAATTGTGGTTCGTCCAAGCAACAACTAAAACAGGATCCTCCGGAGGACATTAACGAGCTTAAAGCCCGTATAGACGACCTTAATAACAGGGTCTATGTGCTTACCGAACAATTAGAGACCTTAAAATCGCAGCCTCCGACTACTGCTTCCGCCGAACAAAGTGCTGTAAAAAAACACAAAAAAGAACCTGTAAAGACCGAAACAAAAGCCGGCTCCAATCAGGAGAAGGAATATGCAGAAGCATACTCTCTTTTTAGCTCAGGACAGTATGCCAAATCACTTATAGCTTTTTCCTCTTTTGCAGAAAAGTATCCTACGTCGGCACTGGCCGATAATGCAGTCTACTGGGTCGGAGAAAGTTATTTTCAGCAAAAGGAATATGCTTTGGCAATAGATGAGTACAGTAAGATACTAAAAAAATTCCCAAAGGAGAGCAAAGCCCCTTATGCAATGTACAAGTTGGCTTTGTGTTACAAGCTGCTTGGCGAGAACAAGGATTCCGAAATATATCTACAGGAATTGCTAACTAGATATCCTAATTCGGAGGCTGCAAAAGAAGCCAATAATAATGTGGAGTTCAAGAAATGAATATTCTTTTAAGCCTGTTCGCGGTCCTGAACCTGTATGCACTTAGCGACGGTAATTATTACCTTGAGGACAGGAACGAGCCAGACCCTAATATTGATGAAAAACACGTCGGGAGCCTTTCTACCGCAACCCCTGCTGATCAGGTGAAAGAAAAGAAAATAACAAAATATTATAAGCGCATGGGAGTTCTGGATGACGATATCTGGAAGGATTGGCTCGGTAAGAACTACAGCGAGGTATATATAATACAGGAAGGCGACACTCTATGGGATATTTCTGACAAGTTCCTTGATAGTCCTTGGTACTGGCCAAAGATATGGGAAATGAACCAGTATATAACGAATCCACATTGGATATATCCGGGTAACGAATTAAAGTTCACCTATTCCGGTACCACCGGTCCAAGGGTGACAGTTACACGTCGTAAAAAAGGAACGGATTATTCGATACTGGAAAGGGACAAGGTCCCCTCTTTGTTCGATGAAAATGGGTTCTTAAAGTCCCGATATGGAGATCTTATTGCATCCAATAACAGGAGCTTCCAGCCTGTCTACAAGGGAGGCATGGTCTGCCTGGGAGAAAAACCGATATTTCAGGGAACGCTCGAAGCATCCAGCAAGGGTACCAATATGTTCATAGAGGATGATGAACTACAGGTACAGATGTTGAACATGACGACTTGTGAAAAAGGAGCAAGATACGCTGTTGTAGAGGAACGTCCGGACCATATCTATAAAATAAACGGGATATTGGAGATACAGGACAAGGCACTCAAGGAAAAACGTTGTACTGCAAAGGTCCTGGAAATTTACGACGTAGTTAAAAGGGATATGCATATTATAAATGTTCCTGTGTTTGATAGCGATCCAAAGAACTTTAGGGATACTATAATCGCTGATGTTTATTCAATGGAGCCGTATAAAAAAGAACTCGGTTCAGAGTATGACAGGATCTGTATTAAGTTCAGAAAAAAGACCAATGCTCCAGAACCTGGGACCATGGTGTATTTTTACGAGATAAAAGATCCTACGAATAACAAGGAACTTGATCCTTACATGATAGCCGCCGGGCAGATAATACATGCCAATAAGAGTGATGCAACAGTTCTGATCGTAGCAACACAAAAGGCAAGGCCTATTACTAAGAAAACAATAGTTACTACGAGGTTCTAGTCCTTGCACCTTCTAAGGCGTGCCGCCATCTTTCTTATACCACTACTTTGTTTGGCCGGGCTTTTGTATCTAGTCGAGCGCTGGACCATATATCAACGAGGTCTAAAAGTAGTAGCGCCCAAAAAAGTAGAAACAGTTGTTGCTAATAAGAGTAGCGATGTTGAATACAAGGTGAGAACACTAGAACCCTCAAGTACAGCTAGCTCGGAGAGTGAAAAAAATGTCTCTTTTTTTACTGTAGTGCTGGATCCTTCACATGGGGGGGATGACGTTGGCAGTATAGGCTACAAGAGTGTGGTCGAATCCAATCTTAATTTGCATTTTGCGTTTAAGCTGGCAAGGGCATTAAGGATGAGAGGCATTAAGGTCTATTTAACGCGTATGGAAGATATAAATATACCGATCAGCACCAGGCTTGATGAAACTGTAAAAAGGGAACCCAACCTGTTCTTGTCCATAAATTGTTCTTACAGTGACATTAAATCGCTTAGGGGTATGGAAGTCTATGGCTTTACTCCAGTTTACGGAGAGAGTGAAATAGAGAAGACTAAGAACGGCTTTTTTGAAAGGTTCGAAACTGATTACGTCACTAAGAACCAGGCTGCAATGGTTGTGGAGAATAGGGTTTCATTAGCGATAAAAGAGGGGGCCAATCTTCCATATAGGTCAGGGCTGGAGAGGAAGTTCTTTAAATTCATGGCACTCCCCGCACAGATACCTTCACTAGGTCTATTCATAGGATATATTTCCAATGCTGAGGATGTGGAGAATCTGGAGAACGAAAAATACATAGACAGCATCACAGAACGTCTTTCTTCATCTATAGAAGAGGGACTTCTTAAAAAGCTGTGAGCTTATTTTATCAAAACACTTTTGCTGAAACCGTCTATAAGCTTTAAGGACTTATCTATCTGTTCCTTGCTTATCGTGATGTCGATGCCAAGATCTATTGCTTTCTCAATATCACTATATGCGTTTTCCTTCATGTATGCAGAGATGTTAGATAGCATTGCGTAGTTCACCGGATTCACACTAGTGTACATATCCATAAAGAAGACCTCTACGTCTATGTTCTCCTCATTATAAGAGATGGTCGGATTCTGAGAGATCACGAGGAAAGTAAGAAGACGGAGTTTATTGTCATTAGAGGCATCAATTAGATTGGTTTTTATCAGATTATTCATCTGGGTCAAAAGTCCATCGGCAAACGCCTGTTCTGCTGTGCCAAACAGAATAATGGAGAGTTTTCCGTCGCTCTCCAAGTTACCATTCTTTTCCAGGAAGTAGTCCACCATCGTTGTTATCTTTTCAGAGGTGCTAAGAATACTTAGATCCACTCCTGTCTTTTCCTTGAACCTGCTCTCTAGTAGGGCAATGTCAGCCTCTATCAATATTGTTTCAGCTTTGCTGATGTTCTCTTTTAGATCCTTCATGCCAAGCGTGGTTACTATCTGTGTTGCTTGGGTAAGTATGTTAGTCTTTTCATCACGGGTCTTACTTATTTCAAGTGCTGAGTTAATAAAATCTATTATGTTCTCTCTGGTGAATAGCTCAGGATATTCCTTATAGGCTGTAAGAAGAGTCCACTTTTTTTGAGAGCAATCATTCAGTACTTGTTGTAGCCCCTTAACGCCTGTGTAATTAGGTTTTTCCGGTAGTAATGACTTAAAGTCCTCAAGATAAAGTTCTGCGGAATGTTTCCAGGAAAAATCCTTGTTCATGCCGTTCGCCCTAACTTGAGCGCACTTTACAGGATCAGACATAAGTGTAAGTGCTTCCTCTATGGCTACGGTAACACTATCTGCAGTGATCTTTCCTCCTCTTATATAGACGGAATCCTGTGGCCTTCCTTGAGCGTCATCAGGCCCTACAGTGCTCCCCTTTATGCCGTTGATGGGGTTCCCTATTGGTATGGTACCCATTACCAGAGCTTTTCTTTGGTCAAGTCCGCCATACTCTTCTGTGGAGAACATCATTAAAGCGTCAGCTCCTGCAAGAAGTAGGGGTTGCTTTGTTTTATTCTCTTCAAAAGGGATCCATTTGAACTTTGTAGGATATTGTTTCTCTAAATTTTTATAACGCTTGCTTACTTCCTGTGCATAAGAATCCTCTGCGTTTGCGTCTCCCATTATGACTATTTGAATGTCTTTTGTCGGTAAAAGAATTTCAAAGGCATCCGCCATTTCCTTATGCGATTTTTGGGCAGAGATCCTTGATGTCGCTACAATAAGTTTTGCCGTCTCGGATTCTTCAAGACCTAGCCACTTTTGTACAGCCAGCTTGTTGGCTTTTTTGCCTTCTTCAGCAGTTGTTGCATCATAGTTCTGAACTATGTTGCTACCTGTATAAGGGTTATAGACTTCCAGGTCTATTCCATGAGGGAATCCCTTTACATTGGCAACCTTTAATAGAGCTTGTAGATCGTAGCCATAGTGCAGGCCCTCATCCATAATATCAATAGCCGTTTGAGGATCTACTGTCCTTACAGCGTCTGAAGACTGTATCGCTCCTTTTGTTATGTTAAGACTTCCGTAGTGTACGAGTGAACCAGGCTTAAAAGGGTCGCTAGCATCCAGATACTGAGGATCTATTTGCGCATATTTACCGTCGCTTAGATTAAAGATGCCCTGTGCTTCTGGTCTGGTGTTATGTATATAGTGGAAGGTCTTTGCTTTTAGATTGCTGTACAAACTCCAATTCTTTTTGTACCAAGGAACAAGTCCGGTCATCCAATCATTGGTCCATAGAATATCAAAATAATTGTTCCCGTAATGTTTTGCAAGTTCAAGGACCGCCTTTGAAAAGAAGGAGACCCTTTCTATCTTCATTTTGCTGTCACCGCTGTAATTGGGTTTGCTTTTCCCCCTTGAAGGAGGGGTTGATTTAAAAAGATCGCTTGCGTATGGTTCGCTTATCAAACGTATCTCTACGCCATTTATGAAAGCCTCGCCTAATTGTACTTTTACTGTGACGTTTTCTCCGTTCGGCCCCCATGGCATTGGAACATCAAGGTAATCGTCGGTCATGGTAACGTCGCTGTCTTTATATAAATGGGACCACATTGGTATTACAACTACTACCTTTGCGCCTAGCTTGGCAAGTTCCCCAGGTAGCGTTCTTGGGCTAAGTACTTCTCCAAGTCCACCGGTCTGACAGTCTCCTGCTTCTGTGCCGGCGACTAAGATCTTTGGGGTGTTGTCCGCATAAATAGAGGTGCTGAGAACAAAGATTAGCAGTACGAGCAGTCGTTTTAACATGATCTAAAACTCCTTAAAGTTTTTATAAGCGTTATTTTTTTACAATACTCTCTATTGCTTTAAACTTGGTCGTAAATTCGTTTTCTTTTGGTAGGACCTTTTTTAATGCTTCAGTCTTATAAACAAGTTCTATCTCGGTTTTGTCTGCTACGAATTTATTTGCAAAATCCAACCCTATGGAGGTGTTTTCTATAAAAGAGATAAAATCCTTGGGAGCATCATTTTCTATACCCTGCACATAGTAATTGCTCATATTGTCATTCAAAGGGTTGCACACCAAAAGTATAGAGGCTGTGGTCTTGTAGAATCTGAAGATAGGTGAAGCAGACATCTCAAGATAATTGAGCAGGCCATCTAGTCCTTCGTTGATTGTCGTCCCCATGAACATAGTGTAACTTTCTTTACTCAAAAAGGCTGCATTATCCTCGAATACGAATATGTATATTGCCGTAAGTGCCAGCATATCTTCCTTTGAAGTAATGATAAGATCAAGATCATCTCCGCTCTTTGCAAAGCTCAAGATCTTGAAAAAATTATTCTCAAAGTAAGAAATGGCATCCTTTTTGCTCTCTATGCCCTTGGTCTTTAGGTAGCTCATAATGTTGTTTCGTTGCTGTTCTTCTACATCTGCAGTTATGCCCCTTTCCATCTCATAAAGGATAGTGTTGCGGGTCATCTTATTTACTGGATATTTTATTTCATCCAAAGCCAGGATTATTGTGTTTGCCTTATTGCAGAGGTCTAATTTTTCTGACAGTGTTTCTGCACTCTCTACTTTTTTTATAAGAGCATCAAGGAACTCGGTATTACCGAACCTATCGGTGTTCTGTTGTATGTAGCTATCTGGATCAGCCCCTTTGAGGACATTCTCCTTTAGATCATTTAGGTACAGATCTACAACATCTTTTTCTCCCAATAGGCTCTTGTAAGTTGAAATAATGGTATCAATGTGGGATTCAGCAGAGCCTATATATATAACAGAAGTATGAAGGTCTGCAGCATCACTGAGCTTATTGAACTTTATTTTATTGTGCCCTGCAATGGAACCTTCCACGAACTCATTGTAATATTTATCATCAATTTGAAGAGTAGTTTTGTTGTTATCGTTCACTTCTACATTAGCGTTCATTGCAAGAATATCTGAGTTAAAGAACGTATGCACTGTATTTGCGGTTAGCACGGAATATCTTGGCCAATATTTTTTGTACCAAGGAACCATGCTTGTGGTCCATCTTAGGGTATGTATAACATCGTAGTAGTCGTTACCGTTAAGCTTTGCTATCTCAAGGATAGCTTTACTAAGGAAGGAATATTTTTCCAAAGCTTTTTCCTGATATGCAAGTTCCCTTGAGCCAATGCTATTGAACAGGCCGCTTTGATAAGGTTCTCCAACAAAGATTATTTTAACACCGTAGTCGGTGACAGTCTCGTAGAGCATTACCTCCATTTCAACACTTTTGCCTTTTTCACCGAACGGCATAGGGACCTTTATATAGGTGCCTGTCTCTTTTATATTATTCTTTTTCATGTCCTTGTACATATCCAGCATCATTGGGGCAACAACGGTTATCTCAAGATCCTTTTCATAAGCGGCAAGGGCTTTTATTATTTTTGTAACTTCCTCTCCATCCTGTATCTCCCAACTTATGCGGGATGGTATTATGTCAGTTATGTAAGGAGAAAGATTGCTGGTTCCCACCAATAATCTTATCTTTTTTTCAGTAGCAGGATTTTCTTCTGTTTGTTGTGCAGATAAGCTGTTCTGAGTAAATGATATGCAGAAGAAGACCAAAAATAGTTTGATAAAAAATTTCATAAAGTTATTAACTCCCTGTTGCTGGTTCTACAATTTTTGCCCGTAGTTTGTCAAGTATTTTTTACATTATCTTATTTGTATTCGGGGGTCTTGCTGGAATCAGGGATTATGCTCCCAGAGCCAGCATTGTCTGGTACTACAAGAGGAGCCTTGTTAGTGTCATTTTCCGGTTTAACATCATCTTCCTGTTCAAGTTCATCAGGCACCGTGATAGTTGTAACACCTCCCTGAGATGTTGTAACACCGTTAAAGCCCAGATTAGCCGCGGTCTGATAGATACTGCTCTTATGTCCAGGGAAGGTCTCTGGCAGCATAACGACGATCTTTAAGAGAGCGTATATTTGTGATTGTATATAATCCTCGCCCACCAAGCCATCCTGATAGTAGGTTGCTCCTACTTTTACAAGTTTTTTATATACGGCCGTAGTAAGTGCATTTAGAACCTCTCTTTTTAGCCTTAAGCCGTTTATGGTTTCAGTACCTATTACATTAGGGTAGGTCTCCGTAAAGAGTTTGTTCAGCATTTCCAAACCGGTCTTAACCGTCATATTATTATAAGAAGCAGAGACTCCATCTATTGCCGTAATAAGCAGGGCAACAGCAGTCGCGTCGTAGTCACCTGCAGTTAAGAGAGCTTTTGCATCAGAGAATTTACCTTTTTCTATCAACCCTAAGAGAGTGTCCTGTGCTTCTTCCTTTTCCACCAGCTCTATGATCTTTTTCTCACCCTTCTTTATTATCTCCTGCTGTTCAGGGGTTGCTCCATCTAAGACGTTGTCCATGATTGCCTTTGCTTTTATATTTGCAGTAGAACAAACAAATTCATTCTTTTCAGGTTCGTAGATATTCGCCAGCAGAGTATATAAGCATCTTAGTCTCATCATTTCTGGTGACATTCCGGTTTCTCCTTTACTCTCTAATTCTTCTGTCCCTTCTCCAAGACCCAGGCAGCAATTAACGTCGTCGTGTCTTGTCTTAAAAGAAGCTATTACGCCTTCAAGGAAAAGATAATCATCAAATTCGTTATATACCCTTGTTTCTACATCGTTTATATCACTACTTATCACCATCTGTTTAATGAGGCTGAAGACCTCAAGGTTCTGTAAGTCCAAGGAGATCTTCTCTATCTTCTCTTCATAATCCTTTATGGTGTCCCTAAAGAGTAGTTTTGACACTATTATCTCGTCTATATAGGTTTGTAGACCGAACAGTATTGTCATTCTTTGTAGTCCGCTACCCCAATTCCTGAAAAATTTGGACTTAGGGCTCCTGGTCATGTTCTTTGCCTGTTCTATTAATCGTCTTTGCTCAAAGATTTCTTTTAGGGCCTTATAGGTGACGGCGCAGTTCTTTTTGTTCAGTTCCTTCATTATTGAATAATATTTTGGGATGGTGGCCGCCTTGGTCATCAAGACCTCTGCAAGGAACAATGAAATAGCAACGTTAGCTGTTTCTGCCCACGAGCCGCCAGAGGAGGTCATTTCGTCTATCAGTTCTTGTGCTTTAATTTTTACAGGATCGCTATCCGGTAGCGAAAGTTCTGTGTTGAACATCATTTTTGTAGTTACAAATCTTGAGAACCTGTCTCCAAGAGCAAAGCCTAAGCTGAAAAAGCCAAAGCCCTTGACCAGCCTGAAGGTCTCTTTAAGCGTGGCGTTAGAAGCTCCTTTAATACGTACATACATATTACTTTGCAGCATTTTATTAAGTTTTGTCGAGATCTTTGTTGCTTTGAACCTTTGGGTCAATGGCATCCTGTCTATGCTGGAGGCGAATTTTTTTGCATTCTCGTTAACAAAAGAGAACCGTGCGTTCTTTACTTTGGTGAGCTTATGGGCTTTATAGTTCTGCCAGTTCTTTTCCCATCCTTTTATAAGGAATTGGCCACCGTAGTTGACTCCCTGTGTAGTTCCAAGGAAGGTCAATAGTCCTGCCCAGGTCTCCATGCTTAAGTAGGTCGATATTTGCCTATTAGTAAATGAGCTCCATTTATTTTCGTTTTTGCTATCGGTCTTTTTTTCTCCAGGCACCAGCCAGCTTGTAAAACTTGATTGGTCCAAAGCTGTGAATATGGCATCTTTTATGGTCGCTGCCAGTAGTATGTTGATGGATGAACCGATCAGTTCTCTTCCAAAGGTCTTCCAGGTTACTTTGTTAACTTCTGATTTTTGGTTCTGTAGTGCGAGTGCTGCATCTGTTTGTGCCTGCAATACCTCAAAGTTAGATTCCAGCCATGCTTCTGCCTGATTTGCAGTTAGGCGATAGACCTTTTCCATGATCTCATTAAAACGGGTCCTGTTGGTCTTGTAGGTCTCGAACAGGGCACTAAATAACTTGATGTTGATGTCCTTAGCATCCAGCCCTTCGATCTCCTGGCTTCCTATAGCGAGCTCCCTTTCCAGTAAGTAGATACTGTTCAGATCATCGAATAAAAAACCATTCTTTATGGTGTTTACTGTGTAAGCTCCAGTAGCAGCCAATCCACTCTCCACCGACGAGCCATACTTAGAGGCTTCTGCAGCGTAGTCAGAAAGGGTTCCTGTCTTTATTGGTTTATAAGTTTCAACCGGAGTAACGATCTTTTCACCATTTGGGCCAATTTCTTCCACTAAGGTGGTTCCGGTACTGTAAGTGTATGATCTGGTGTTCTTAGAGTAGCCCTCGATCGCCTTTATGGCTGACCTTATGTGCTCTTCCCACTTCGCTTTATAACTTAAGATCTCTTCTTCTGCGGTCTTAAGATAGTTATCGATGTATTCATCGGTGTAAACGCGTTCATAATTTGATTCATATTTGTAATCGTTTTTTGTGCTCTTTTTAACGCCATTGGAGCCTGCTGTGACGTCTTTGTCCTCTACAGTTTTATTCAGCTCCCACTTTTCCTCGTATATCTCTGCTTCCATGTAGGGCAATATTTCATCCTGCAATACGTTGACGATTCTTTCGTGCTCAACCATCAGATCATAGGTGGACCAGCCGAACTTCTCCTTCAGGATCCTATCTACCTCCGGCAGGTCATCTATGGATACCATAGGATCTACAGCCTTTACGGTTGTATAATACTTGGTTAGATATAGTTCATAGTCCTGTAGTATCTTCGGCAGTCTTGCTTCAACGAATTTAAGGTTCCCTTCGTTCTTTACACGTTCCCTTATCAGCGTCTCAAATTCTGCCAGCTGTTCTTTTACGGTCACTTCTATGTTCATGTCCTTAAGCGGGTCTACTATTTCAGTAACTGGAGTGAAGTATTGCGTGAAATATTCAGGATTCCTAGGGTCGAGCTTTGGGTCATAATTCGGGTCTTTAGGGTCGCTCTTGGCGTCATAGAAAGGGTTGCTCTTGTCACTGGGGTCTATTGGCTGGGAAAACGCGGATGATGCCATTAACAAAAAGGCCATCGTCAGCATCAGCTTTTTTGACAGGAAAGAGAACAAAAGTGGCCTCCAAATACAGGTTTTTATTCTCATATATGAAGCAAGATTTGTACCAAAACTAATAGCTAATAATAACAGTGTGTTAACTCTAAAGCGGCATAAATAAGTTGTATAAATACGAGACAGTGGTATAGACATTGTATGCTTAAACGTAATGTCAAGACCGTAGCTTTGGTTGCCCACGACAACATGAAAAAGGACCTGCTCGAGTGGGCCCATTTTAATGAAGGGACTCTGATAAACTACGAGATATATAGCACGGGTACTACCGGAAAGCTTATAGAGGAAAAGACCGAGCTAAAGGTACATAAACTTAAATCCGGCCCTTTAGGCGGTGATCAGCAGCTTGGATCTAAAATAGCCAATGGTGAGATCGACTTCCTTATCTTCTTTTGGGACCCCTTGAGCGTACAACCGCATGATGTCGACGTAAAGAGCCTTTTAAGGCTTGCTGTTGTGTATAACGTGCCCGTTGCATGTAACAGGGCTACTGCGGATTTTATAATTTCGTCTCCTTTGATGCATCGTGAATATGAAAGAGTGATACCTAAATTCGATGAATACGTTCATAGAAAAATAGATATTGAATAAAAAGATCTAGGAGGAAGTTTAATGCAGGACCACAAAAAACCAAAACTCAGCGTCTGGCAACTGATCAACATGAGTATCGGCTTCTTTGGTATTCAACACGGGTTCTCGATCCAATTTGCGAGAATGAGCTCTATTTACGAAAAACTGGGAGCATCACCTGACCAGATACCGTTCCTTTGGCTGGCGGCACCAATGACGGGGCTGATAATACAACCTATAATTGGTTATCTTAGCGACAGGACCTGGGGTCGTCTTGGAAGAAGAAGACCATATTTTATGGCAGGAGCCATACTCGCTACTATAGCCTTATGGATAATGCCTAATTCGTCGTCGCTATGGATGGCTGCGGGTATGCTTTGGGTCTTGGATGCTTCTATAAATATAAGTATGGAACCTTTCAGGGCATTTGTTGCAGATAAGTTGCCACACAAACAGGTCCCAACAGGCTATGCCATGCAGACCATCTTGATAGGCATAGGCGGAGCACTGGGTTTTTGGATAGCATCAAAGGATTGGCTTGCAATATTCCCTTCGCTTTCAGCGATCGCCCCAAGCTCTATACATGTACAGTTCTATCTTTGTGCGATCATGTTCCTGGGCGGTGTTACATATACGGTCTTAACCTCGCCTGAATATCCACCAGAGGATATGGAAGCTTTCCACAAACATAAAAAAGAGAACAGGGGGCTTAAACACTGGGCAAAGGAAACTTATTCCTGCATCTTCCATATGCCTCCAGCGATGAAAAGACTTGCATGGGTCCAGTTCTTCAGCTGGATGGGGCTTTTCTGCATGTGGATATTCTATTCAGTCGCTGTGGCACACCATGTATTCGGAGCAACAGATGAGCATTCCGCTCTTTATGAGACCGGTATAAGAACAGCGAGTGCAACAATGACTATGTATCAGATAATCAGTACTTTTTTTGCATTCACCATACCTTTGATAGCAAGAAAGATAGGTGCAGTTTATACGCACACCATAGGCCTTATCTGTGCAGGACTTGGGCTTCTATCAATATACATAATCAAAGATCCAAACATGCTTTACTTCTCCATGGTCGGAGTTGGAATAGGCTGGGGAACAATATTGTCCATGCCTTATGCGATACTTGTTTCTCACGTTCCACGACAGAAATATGGTATCTACATGGGCATATTCAACATGTTCATAGTTATACCAGAAATAATCTCGGCGCTGGTATTGGGTTGGTTCATGAGGAACGTATTCCATAACAATCATATGTCTGCGATAATCCTTGGCGGAGTTTTCTTGCTGATAGCAGCCTTGATAGTTCAGACCTTACATAAGTTCGAAGTTAAAGCTGATGCGGAGGCGATAGACTAATGAAGTTCGAAAGAAGCGGTGGGATATTACTGCATCCAACGTCGTTGCCTGGTAATCATGGGATAGGTGACCTTGGATTAAATGCGTACAAGTTCGTGGATCTTTTGGCGGAAACCAAGCAAAAACTTTGGCAGGTGCTTCCTCTTGGTCCCACAGGTTATGGTGATTCACCCTATCAGTGTTTTTCCACCTTTGCGGGCAACCCATTACTCATCAGCCTCGATAAGTTGAGCGAAGAAGGCTTGCTCTCCAAACAGGACTTGGCACCACAATATCCCTTTGATGAGAACAAGGTTGACTACGGCAATGTGATAACTTTTAAATATTCACTGTACAGAAAAGCCTTTGATGCTTTTGTTGAGAACAGGGAATTCAAGGCCTTTTGTACAAAGCATGCCGTGTGGCTCAATGATTATTCTCTTTTTATGTCGTTGAAGAACCGTTTTGAGGGTCATCCCTGGAGCGAGTGGGAAAAGGATATAAAATTAAGAAAGCCAGATGCCATCGCTAAATATACACAGGAACTAGAACGCGAAATAAAGTTCCACAAGTTCCTTCAATATTATTTTTTCAAGCAGTGGCACGAAGTAAAGGATTATGCGAACAAGAATAAAGTTAAGATAATAGGCGACATCCCTATCTACGTGGCCTTTGACAGCAGCGACGCCTGGGCGGCACCATCGGCCTTTTATTTTGACAAGAACATGAACCCTATAAAGGTTGCTGGTGTGCCACCGGATTATTTTAGTAAGACCGGACAACTTTGGGGGAACCCTTTGTACAACTGGAAGTCCCTAAAGGATGATGGCTTCAAATGGTGGATAGAAAGGGTTAAGTCAACAGAGGAGCTGGTAGACATAATCAGGATAGACCATTTTAGGGGTTTTGCAGGGTATTGGGCCGTTCCTTACGGCGACAAAACGGCTGCTGGAGGAAAGTGGGAAAAAGGTCCCGGAGAGGATGTTTTTGTAGCCATAAAAAAGGCCCTGGGGGATCTTCCGATATTGGCAGAGGACCTTGGTTTTATAACGCCAGATGTACATGCCTTAAGAGATAAGTTTGGTTTTCCTAGCATGAAGATAATCCAGTTCGGGTTTGATTCAAAAGAGGGCAGCCCCTACATTCCTCATCTTTTTGATAGGAACAGCGTAGCTTATACAGGCACACACGATAATGACACCATAGTAGGATGGTTCCAAAAGGCGAGCCCGGAGGATAGGCAGTTCGTTCTTGATTATGTTAACAGCGACGGTCACGACATAGCTTGGGATTTTATACGTCTTACCTGGGCAAGTGTTGCCGTGATAGCTTTGATCCCATTGCAGGATGCTCTGTCTTTGGGTAGCGAAGCAAGGATGAACACGCCAAGTGTAGCTTCCGGTAACTGGCAGTGGCGCTTCAAATGGGAACAAATAAGTCCCGAGATAAAACAGCGTCTAAAAAAACTTACGGAAACATATAAAAGATAAAAAGGATAGGGCTTAATTACTTTTACTTGGCCAGCTCGATGACGGGCCTGATTTTCTTTAAAAAGACTATAGCCTTCTCTTTGTAAGAGATGTCCACTTTAATTATTCCGCCTCTTGAATCCACTAATTGTGACTGGTCAAGCCCTAATACATCAGATAGACCCTTGTCTAGAACACTAAGTAATGGCTCTGACTTTATTACGTCGGAGAAGAGGTCTAATACGCTATAGGTCTCGCCACAGTATTTTATTTGTTCATTATTTGTTACCAATAAGAGGGAGAAGATACCGAGTTTTTTGTAAAGTTCAGCTCTTTCTGCATCAGGTTTATTGGCGATAATATCATTTGCCCAGTACAAAAGGCTGTCCTTAAAATCTCTTTTTGCAGTACCTAAGGTTATCAGACTTATTAACTCCTCTTGTCCAAGCTGTTTGCTGATATTTCCGTTCTGGCAGTTGGTCAGATAGTCTATCATTCCAAAGACCAGCATTTCTGTGTCTGAGTTCTGTACTGCTCCACCATAAAAAACAGAGATTCTGCCTAGCAAAGCCCGTCGATCCTGAGCAATAAGCTCCGCCTCAGCGTCAGCTATATCTGCTTTTAGGACATTCAGCTCCGCTTTATTCAATTCTACGATTATGTTCATTGCTTTGTTGAGCTGGTCAATGGCTTCGCTTCTGTCCTCTATTGTTAGGGCATCATCTATTAGCTTTTTAATATTCTCATAGGTAAAAGTGCTGGGGTTATTTATGTTAAGCGTTGTGATACTGGTATAAGGAGCATTCTTTAGGACGCTCAGTATGGGGTTTACTTCTGTCTGG
>CAYVOB010000024.1:0-14845 GCA_964452945.1 uncultured Bdellovibrionales bacterium | reverse complement strand
TTTAGCGTGCAGAACAATTCTTTTGCCTATGGTGTCACTGCTGTACTATTAGGCCTCTCGTCACTGATAGTCAGTGCGCTCGTCATAGATTACATAATGGACGGTGGAAAACACATAAAAGGGGTTACTATAGTTACGAATAAAACGGATAAACTGCTCTCTGTTATATTAAAAGATCTGGAAAAAGGAGCAACTGTATATCATGGAGAGGGTGCCTACACCGGTAAAAAGAAAAAGATAATAACTACCGTAGTTGGCAACAGACAAATATATAAGATCAAAAAGGCCGTGCAGGAGATCGACCCCGAAGCCTTTGTTATAGTAAACCACGTAGTAAAAGTGTATGGTGATGGTTTCGAACCATTAAAAAGAAAAAGGTAAGGTATTCTGCTAATTGACGACGTTGTTGTATTGTGATATAATAATTTTTTAAGTTTCGATGATGTTAGAGGGGGGGGTGTCGTATGAAGAGATTATTTTCTATCCTTTGTGTTTTCTTATCGGTAACAATAATCAATTGCGGTTCAAGCAGCGGTGGTGACGATGGTAGTACTACAGATCTTAGCACAGAAGAAATAAATGCTATAAGTGCCGTCTTAGTTGGAGCACTGAGTGATTCCGGCGGTTCTGGATCTTATTCAGGCACTTCCATTAATGTTAACGACCTTGTTAAGGTCAGTGATTCTCTTACTTGGGCCGACACCTGTTCAACAACAGAATATTCGTGGTCTGCTGCTGCAAGCGGAGAATATAGCTGTCCAACATCAGGACACATCACGTACACAGGGAACATGAAGACCTCATGTTCATCCACGTATATGCGCCATACAGATCCAGCACTGACCTGCACCAATATACTGCTATGACTGCTCCAGTTGGTATACGGCCAACTCATTTACTTTCCAGGTCAGCGACCCAACAAATAATCTATATGACTGCGAAACCTCTGGCATAATCCTGGACGGTACTATCTACATTAACTTTAGCGGGACACTTCCGGTTATAAACATCAGCATAACTGGAACGCTAGGCATCAACAGAAGAGGAGATGCTGGTGGTCTAGTACCAATAACGGACGATTGTTCGATCTTTATGTACTACAATGGAACATCACAAGCCTGGACGGGCACTATATGCGGATATACCGTATCAAGTCTTGAGGTTAATTCAGCGCCAATGGTTAAGTTCTGATCTAGCGACGACAGGCCTTAGTATAATTATTCTGCCCTGAATCAACGCCCGTATAGTTATAATCACAACTAAGAGGATATGTCATACTGGACCTATCGCTTGGAGACTTTTTTAGATTCTCCTTATCGATGCTGCAGGCCGCAATAACGACCGGCAACAAAAGCAGTATCCTAAAATCTCTTATAAGAGACATTTTCCTTACTTCTTTTTTGCCCTGCTCTTTGCTTTTTTTTTCGTTTTTACCTTTGCATTAGCCTTAACAGGTACAGCCTTTCGCTTTTTTGTCATCTTATAGGAAACGAACAGTAAAATGAATACTGCTGGCGCTATTATGTCCATGTACATAGGTGCACCGGCATTCCCTGGAGCATAATTATTATTAACCATCATATCCCTGATATGGCCAAAAGCTGCACCCCAGCCAAATACCGTCGTAGAGATTATGGTAGCAAGCCAAAACTCTTCTCCCATCCAAATACACATTAAACCAAGAACTGCTATGCCGAGATCGGCGATTGCCACTTCGAACTGGAAGGGATTGCCAGGCATCCAGCCAATGTATAAGGCTGTACTGTCAGCTGCAAAGGTATGACCTGCAAAGCCTAAAAGACTGCTCACACCTATGCACCAGGCAATGAGCCAAAGTAAATATACTCTCAGTATATAATTAGCCTTCTTCTCTCCTTTCTTCCTAAACACCTTAATTGTTGCGCCTATCAAAGCGATAAGTACCAGCACCAAATAATGCATAAAACACCCCCTGTTTTTATTCCCTCACTGAGATATTGTATTTGATAAGCCGTTTTTTTACAAATGAGAAAAAACCGAATGGTGCTAACGGTATCTAAAGCAGTCTGTAGTATGGTCGTTGACCATGCCAGCTGCCTGCATAAAAGCATAGCATATAGTACTACCGACGAACTTAAAGCCCCTCTTTCTTAGATCAAGGCTCATACGGTCAGATTCTTTAGAACTTGTAGGAATATCTTTGATAGTTCTTCTTTTATTTACTATTGGATCACCTTTAACGAAGCTCCAAATATATTTATCAAAAGATCCGAACTCTTTTTGGACCTTTTTGAACGCCATAGCATTATTTATTGTGGCTGTTATTTTAAGTCTGTTCCTTATTATGCCTTCGTCCTTTAATAACTTCTCTATCTTTTTTGCATCATATTTTACGATCTTATCTACGTCAAAATTATCAAATGCCTTTCTAAAGTTCTCCCTTTTCCTCAATACAGTCGACCAGCTCAAACCAGCCTGAAAGGCATCAAGCACCATGAACTCAAACAGTTTTCTGTCATCGTGCAAGGGAACGCCCCACTCCTTGTCATGATATTCCCTCATGAGCATATCGTCACCAGGCCATGCACATCTTTTCTTCATATAAATAGCTTTAATCACAGTGAGTTAGAAAAATCCATAGATTTGGACTTTGATTTTGTGAACAGCGGGAGTATAACGTATCCATACAAAACAAATGGAGGGCCTTTTAATGAAAAAACTGTTGCTTTTTTCCGTTTCAATGTTGTTCAGTGTTAGTGTTTTTGCAGAGGTAGGAGCTCCCGCGAACATGCAGGGGTATGCAGATTGTATTAAAAAGAACGAGACTATTATTAACCAGGCTAAAACTCTTTGCGACACAGAAGCAAAGGTTAGATCAAACCCTACATGTATGAAGATCGCTCGAATCACACAAGATTGTTCTTGCGACAACAACTTTAATGCTGATCCTAAAGTTTGCGCAGCATTAAAGAGTGGCAAAACTGCTAAGCCTATACAAAAAACTGAAAAAGTAGCTAAGGACGCCATGGGTAAGTAAAGATTTAGAATACTACAAGACCCCTGGCATGGACTCGTCCATACCAGGGGTCTTCTTATTTTTGGTTCATATCTTTGAATATTTATCTACGATGCTCTGGAGTTTTTTCTTGATGCCATTGAAAACCCTGTTCTTGTCCAATCTGCTGTCTGTGGAATTAGCATAACGGGGCTCTTTTCCCTCTATCAACAAGCCTATCGCATACTGGTCTCCTTCTATCTGGCCGGAATTATCCTCTTTAGGCATATCGAACAATTTCTTGTTCAATATATCGTCGATCAGCACTCTGACCTTTTTAACGGGCATCTTGCCTGTGTAAGTCCTTTCTGCAAAACAGGTCTTATCCCAGGTACGCGGACAACCTAGTTCTTGCAGTTCCCGTTTTACCGTTACAGAGCCATCCTTGGCGCTGATAGAGAGTTCCGTATCGCCATTTCTGGTGCTCCGCACTACGTAGCGGAGCACCATTTTATCCTTTGGGTTTTCAGCAGCCAAAACACCGCTAAAAATAAACGTTGAAACCAGTATGACAAAGAACCGCGTCATATTATAGAGGTTGTGCTCCTTCTGACAGCACCTTTGCCGCTGCAGATTTGGAATACTCAAAAGTCCCTACTGTTTGGAGTTCGCCAACCGTTGAGAGGGTGCCGTAATAATATTGGGTCTCGTCATATAGTGGCACACCGTCCAAAAGCACGCCAGTTTCTACCACTACTGTATAACCAACAACAGGTGTTGGGTCCGCACTGCCATCACTAAAATATTTAACCTTGATCTTATATTTCCCCTCCTCTATGGCCAAGGCTGAGTTAAAGAACATGTGCTCAGGACCAGTACCTGGTATGTCATCAAAGTCCAGGTAAGGTAGAGTATTCACCGTCTGGCTCTGATAGTTGGTACCAGCATAACCTATATCTGTTGCCGACACTGGTGACGTTAAATGAAGATCTATGTCAAGAGGCGTATCCCAGGTCAGGGTTACCTTTGCAAGAGGTGTTGGGCCCGTACAATTTATTATGTACTTTGCATATCCAGCATATTTTTGCCATGCATTGGATTCAGTTACAAGGAACTCAACAATGTTGTCCTTGTTCTCCAGGTTTATCACACCATCGGTTGATGCAGCCTCTGCACAATATAATGGTACCTTTTGTGCAAAAGCTCCGCCAGCCGGAAGCGCAACATCAAATTTAGTACCGTTCACGTAAATAATTGTATGTGTAGGATTAACACTCCCTCCCGTGATCGTACCTTCAAGGGTAGTACCTACCTCAGATGTTGAGGACACGTCCAGCTTACCATCGTCGTTAGTATCTGTAGGCGCAGTAAGATCTATAGTTGGGAATAGACTTTCATCACCAAAACATGGATCCGTGTTAGCCATGTCATAAATATCCTTGGCGTCGCTAAAGCCATGGAACATGCTTGACCCGACTATACCGAACCTGTTGTATGCGAATCTGTTGTCGGCAGCGCTTGTACCGGACCTATAAATCCCCCAGTTCCCACCGTAGGTATATGTGACCTGACGGTCATCCTTGGCAGGATGGTTAGGGTCATAAAGATTAAAAACACCGTTGGTGTATGCACGTACTAGTATGGCATGTGCACCGCCGTAAGTACCATCATTGTATTTTTGTTCAACGAACATTATCTGAGGCTGTCCTGTATCCCTCATTGCCTGTACAAAGCTCTTTGCAACCTCAAGTGAACTCATGCCTACGGCGTGCATCTCTGCACGGGACTGGTTCCATATTGCGATCTCGCCGGTCTGCATACGGGACGCAGCCTCTATTGCACATTCATCATCTTCCCATTTGTCCGGGTCTCCCTGCCTGTATTTGTTATATAGACCATCACCATCGCTAAGGATCCCTTTCCATGTAAAGAACCATTTTGCAAAGCTGGACATCCCTATACAGTTACCACCAGGGTTAAGGATCGAACCATAGTTAGCTATGTACCATCCGTCGTTACTAACGGAGAATCCTGTATCGAAATTAAAATCCGCGCTCGTGGACATTATGTCAGCTACCTTTTTTGCCCACTCGATTATAACGTAATTGGAAAAATGCCTTGTCATAAAAGACATCGTTCCACCGGCAGTATCCCTGTCGGTGATAGAAGCTACTTCTATCCTTGATTCATTAGGCTTTTTATATATACCGATCTTCTCTCCATCAACCTCTACATATTCATAGGCGTTCACGAACTCATTGTATGTAGTCAGGGTAGTGTCGTAAGGCATCTTTATGGTGACTGGCTTATCAAACTCTTGTGTTGCGTCTGAGGTCAAGACAAGCATTTTTGATACCGCAGCAGTTTCTGAAGGTAGTTGTGAACCAGCTGCATCTATATCCGCATAACCCACTTCAACAGTAACGTTACTTGTAACGGCCTCTGCAGGGAATGTGATCGTTAAACCATTCAAAGGACTGGCAGCATCTGTTACCGTTATAACGCCACCGGCAGCACCTATGGTCTTAGAAGTTACAGGGACCGTTTCTCCCCTTGCGATGTACGTCTGAGGAGTTCCGCTAGCGCCACTGCATCCACACCTTGAGATAGACACGATACAAAAACAAAGCACCATCAAAGTCCAAACAAAAGACTTCCTGTTCATGAGCACCCCCTTAGTTACTTATTAAGGGGTAGAATAAGTCACTGAAATAAATATGTCCATACATTATAAATCGTAATAAAGGCGCATCTCGTATGGGTGAGGTCTGTTCCTGACCTCATTGTATTCCTTTTCCATTTTCCAGTTAACTATAGTGTCAAGAATGTCCTCACTAAACACTCCTCCTTCCAATAGATAAGCACTATCTGCCTTTAATGCCTGCATGGCTTCCTTCATGGAGGTAGGAAGGTTCTTTATCTTGTCCAACTCATCTTTTGGTAAGGCAAAGATGTTTTTGTCTATGGGGCCAAAACCCTCTTTTCTGGGATCTATCTTGTTCTTTATGCCATCCAAACCTGCCATAAGTTGAGCTGCTACAGCAAGGTAGATATTGCAAGTACCGTCTGGTGGCCTGAACTCTATCCTCTTTTCATTGGGATCGGTAGCATATTTTGGCACCCTTATAGCTGCCGAACGGTTGGCAAGTGAAAAGAAAAGGTTAACCGGAGCCTCAAAACCAGGTATCAATCTCTTGTAAGAATTGGTGCTTGGGTTTGTGATACCAAGCAGTGATGGCCCATGCTTTAATATTCCACCGATATAATAAAGAGCAAGTTCACTAAGACCAGCATAACCATCCTTATCGTAGAAAAGAGGTTTTCCATTCTTGAACAGCATCTGATGAAAATGCATGCCATTACCAGCTTCGTTATAAAGAGGCTTAGGCATAAAAGTCGCTGTACGCCCACGGGACTTTGCCACCATCTTGATCATATATTTGACCCAGGTTGCCACATCACCGACCTTCTCTATGGGTTGGAGATCTATTTCTATCTCGCTCTGTCCCGGACCTCCTACCTCGTGATGGTGGTACCTTACTTTTATATTGCTGTCCTCTATGGCCTTTACCATCGCAGTTCTATCGTTATAAAGATCATCCTGTGGTGGTGCAGCATGATATCCGCCGTGATGAGGGACCTTGTGCCCACTATTAATGTCTTCAAGACTTCCCCTCCAGTCAGCCTCTGTGGATTCTATGCGATAAGATGTGGAGTTTATCTCGTTGGAATAGTTCATCGAGTCAAATATGTAGAATTCAAATTCCGGCCCCCACATTGAGGCATCAGCAATACCGGTTTTTTTCATGTGATCATAGGCGGCTAATGCTATCCCCCTGGGGTCACGGCGAAAATGTTTTTTTGTGTCAGCTTCGTGTATGGAACAAAGCATGCTGATCGTGGGGAGTTCCCAAAAAGGGTCCAGTATGGATGTAGAGATATCTGGTATCAACGACATGTCACCGGATTCAACCGTCTTAAAGCCCATCTGATTGGAGCCGTCAAACGCTTCGCCGTTCTTAATGAACTCAGCATTCAGCCTGGATGCAGGCATGGTAAGATGTCGCATCCTTCCAAAAAGGTCCGTATACTTAAAATCGATGGCTTCTATCTTGTTGGTCTTCACAAAAGATTCAAGTTCAGAATAGTTCTTAAACATATGTTCACCACCTCTTTATATTGGAAGCCCTTTTGTATCTTTATTTCAATTATCCGTCAACCAGTGTATAATTCAAAGCATAGAGGTACTCATGTTGATCATATTGATCTGTGTTAGTGTTGGGTTACTGGCGGGTATATTGAGTGGCGTTATCGGACTGGGTGGTGGCATCGTTGTGCTACCAGCACTCATATATCTACTGGGCATGAGTCAGCACATGGCACAAGGGACAACACTGGCTATGTTATTACCTCCCGTAGGAATACTCGCTGTATTGAACTATTATAAACACGGCTATGTCGATTTTAAGATAGCAATGTTCATCTGTGCGGGTTTTATACTGGGTGCTTTTTTTGGATCCAAGATAGCGATCTTGATGAACGCCAAACACTTGAAGATCTTGTGTGGTGTAATATTCATAGCAATTGGCATCAAAATGACATTCTTTAAGAACTAAATCGTTAAACGCCATAATATTGTCGAACAAATTATAAAGAACTTTCCATAAAATTAGTACATCATATAATGTTGTAACCTATGAAAACCTTGAAAGAACTAATAGGAGAAAGCTTTTATCTAGAAAAGGATAAAGCCGAACAAATAGCTCAGTCCCTTAAAATAAAACCTTCTGACCTTATGGTGCAGCTGCTCCCATTCGCAGCACAAAAAGCACACCCGACAATATCCAATTATCGTGTCGGTGTAGTTGGTACTACAAGAAAGGGGAATATTATTTTTGGTTGTAACCTGGAGGCTCACGGTCTTCCATTGAATAATTCCCTGCATGCAGAGCAGTTCCTTATAATATCATCACTCATAAGACGTGAAGAGCTAACCTCTCTTACGGTCAGTGCAGAACCTTGCGGACATTGTAGATAGTTCCTCAACGAGATAAAAGGTGCAGAAGGCCTCAAAATATTCGTCCCTGGACAAAAGGAGACAACACTAAAAGACCTCTTGCCAGCCTCTTTTGGCCCAAGCAATCTTAAAATTAACGTATCCCTTTACGATGATAGGGATAACAATCTTCGACTACAAGCTCCGAATACCGAGCCTGTGGTACAAGAAGCTCTAAGACAGGCCAACATTGCATATGCTCCATATAGCGATTGCCCATCAGGAATTGCTCTCTCGTTAAAGAACGGGGAATTATTCGGAGGCTTTTATGTAGAGAACGCCGCATTCAATCCAAGTGTTTCTCCTATACTATCAGCACTGGTAAATCTGCTATCGAATGGTTACAACTATAAAGATATAAGAGAGGTAACCTTAGTCGAAAGGAAAAAGGGTCCTGTAACACAGAAAAACAACGTCAAGGATGTCCTGGGGTCTATTGCACCTCAAGCCACTTTTAGGTTCTACGAGGCTGTTTGAAATTTTACAATATAGCTTAGCCCAACACTACATCCAATATCATCATCAAACAAAAGCCGACCATCGTGGACATTGTAACTATATCTATGTGCTTTTCTTCTCTTTGTGATTCTGGGATCAACTCCTCAACTACAACGAACAGCATCGCTCCGGCAGAAAAGAACAAGGCATAAGGAAGCACCGCATTAACATATATGACGAACAGCGCCCCTATGACAGCAGCTACAGGTTCTACAACCCCAGATAGCATTCCCATAGTGAAACTCTTTCTTCTTCTAAGACCTTCTCTCCTTAGGGGGATGGAGACTGCGATCCCCTCAGGGATATCTTGTATGCCCAAACCTATCGCTAAAGCGATGGCCGCACCAAGGCTCGCGGATTCTGCACCAACAGCGACAGCACCAAAGGCTATACCTAAAGCAAGACCTTCAGGAATATTATGTATCGTTATCGCCGTAACCAGCAGCATACTCCGACGCCACGAGGTCTTTACCCCGCCTTCCGGTTTATTGTTAAATAACCCGGGATGTATATGAGGGAGCAACCTGTCAAAGATCCTCATAAAAATACCGCCGGACATAAAACCTATAGTGGCTGTAAGCCACAAAGAAAGACCCATTTGTTTTGCCAATTCAAAGCCTGGCATCAAAAGGGACCAAAAGCTAGCAGCAAGCATAACTCCGGCAGAAAAACCAAGCATCATATCGAGTATCTTCCTGTTGATCGTTTTTGTGGCAAGTACCGTAGCCGAGCCAAAAGCCGTCATAAACCAAGTAAAAAGCCCCGCGTACAGCGCCTGTAATACCGGATTTAAATTAGTAAAATACTCTAACATTATGGACCTCTCTCACAAAAAGATTAAACCCTGCTGCAAGCAAGGTCAATTATTTATTATTAGCGTCAGAAGGTTTTATGATATACAAACTGCCGAGATAAATATGATAACAATATACAACCTTAGTAAATCTTACGGTGGTCAAACCTTATTTGACGATGCTGAGCTTAAGCTCAACAAAGGAGAAAGGATCGGCCTTGTAGGACGTAACGGCCATGGCAAATCAACACTTTTGAAGATGATATTCGGTCTTGAGCATCAGGATTCGGGGACTATCTCTGTTCCAAGGGGTTACAAGATAGGATATCTTGAACAAAAGATCTCTTTCACTAAATCTACGGTCATAGAAGAGGCCATGCTTGCCTTAAAAGAGGACCTGGAGGTAGACAATACCTGGAGAGCGGAAAAGATCCTCTTTGGACTTGGTTTCAGTAAAGAACAAATGTCGTTCGACCCGTACAAATTGTCAGGCGGATACCAAATAAGACTTAACCTGGCAAAGCTATTACTATCTGAGCCAGACCTTCTGCTCCTTGATGAGCCGAACAACTACCTGGATGTAGTTTCCATAAGATGGCTTGCCAACTTTTTAACTGCCTGGAGGGGAGAGATAATACTTGTCACCCACGACAGGACCTTTATGGACAACGTAGTAACACACATCGTTGGCATCAACAGAAGAAAGATGCACAAGATTTCCGGCGATACACACAAATATTACTCCCATATTGAGGAGATGGATGAACTGCATGAAAAAAGCAGGATAAAGGACGAGAAGAAGATAAAACAGATGGAAGAGTTCATCTTCAAGTTCAGGGCAAAGGCTAGACAGGCCAACATGGTACAGTCCAGGATAAAGACCATAGAAAAAATGAAACCGTCAGAAAAACTTGCCCAGGAAAAAGCAATTGAGTTCTCTTTTAACGAAGCTCCTTTCACTGGGAAATATGTAATAGACATAAAGGAATTGGGTTTTGGTTACACGGAGCAAAAACTGATAGATGAACTTAGCATCTGCATCCAATATGGCGACAAGATCTGTGTCATCGGAAAGAACGGCAAAGGTAAAACAACGCTATTAAAACTAATAGACAAGGTCCTACAACCAAAGTCCGGAGAAGTTAATGTCCATCAAAATACGAAAATAGGTTTTTTTGAACAAACGAACGTAAACACCCTGTCACCTGACTCGACCGTTATGGATGAGGTAGCACAGGTCAACACTCAGAACAGCCTGCAAAAGGTAAGGGACATTTGCGGCTCGATGGTATTCGAAGGGGACGACGCATTAAAAAAGATCTCTGTACTTTCCGGAGGCGAAAAATGCAGGGTCCTGCTTGGCAAGATAATCGCAGCCCCGTGCAACACCCTGCTCTTGGACGAGCCAAGTAACCATCTTGACATGGATTCAAGTAACAGCCTCTTATGTGCCTTACAGAATTTTGAAGGTACGGTCGTCATGGTCACCCATAACGAATTGTTCCTTCGTAACCTTGCCCAAAAACTGATCGTCTTTATAAATGACAAGGTCATTGTTTTTGACGGCCCTTACGACTACTTTTTGGAAAAGATGGGCTGGGGGGATGAAGGCCCTTCCAATAAAAAATCCGCCAAGGCCTCGGGCAGTAAAAAAGACCTTAGGAAAAAACGTTCAGAGATAATACAGGAAAAATCCATGGTGCTAAGACCCATTGAAGCTTCTATCAAGAAGATGGAAGCAGACATCTCTCAAAAGGACAGAGAACTCCTTGTGATAAACGAACTCATTATCCAGCTATCCGGCGGCAATGAATCTTTCAAGATACAGGAGCTGTCTCAAAAGGCAGCTACTCTGAAAAAAGAAATAGATTCATTATACGAGGCTCTGGAGCCCGCACACGATGAGTACGAGGAAAAGTCTGCTTACTACGAACAGCTTCTACAAAAGCAGGACTGATCTTTATAATCCCTTACGTATCTTCTCCAGCCAGTCTCTAACAATGTCCTTGGAACCAAGCCCGAAAGCAAGTCCTCCTGCAAGAGCAAGCATCGCCACAAAACCAGTAAGTATTATATTCACAAGGTCAGCGGCTATGTTCAACTGGGTCAGTGACGCCATGATGGAAAAGATTATTACAGATAAACGAGCGACTGTACCGAGCATCCCGGCCAGCGACTTTGGAAGTTTTGAGGCCTCTACAGCCTTAATAACTATATCCTTTAAGCCCCCACCCAATATAAAACCAGCAAGCAATATCAGTATAACGATGATCACATTAGGAACATATAGAGCGACCATCTTGAAGAAACTTGTAAGTTGTGGAAGACGAAGGATGTCTGCAACTGCAATAAAGGTAACTATGATAAAGAACCACTTAACGGCCCATCCAAGTATGGATGAAGCTTTTATTACCAAAGCACCTTCTGTAACTTTTTCCATCCTTAAAGCTTTGTCCAGCAGAAGGTCCAGTTTAGCCATACCAACCAGCTTTTTAACCAAACGTCCAAGAAGCACAGAAAGGATTAAACCAAGAACAAGAACAATAATGGCTGCGATGATATCTGGAAGCACTGCAGCGACATCACCTACAAAGCTCTGTAGAGCAGCCATTATGGCATCACTCCATCTTACGAAAGGACTTTCCATAAATTACCTCCCTTAAAACCAAGTTCTCTCCTTGTCAGTACAACAATAGTTTAATCCTTGTACCAACAAAACTCAAGAATTGACTTTATAGGGCTTAACCAGTCCTTATTTATTTGGCCAACAATTTTGTTATACGTTTGAAGTTCTTAAGACCTTTGCTTATATCTTTTTCTTTTATGATCCCTTTTAGTTTTTTATTGTCGGCACTAAAGGTCTCTTCGCTTAACCCTCTGACGATCGCTTTGGCTGGCTCAAATAATAAGTCACTTTCTGATAGAAAATAATAAGCGCTCTCTGATGCTTTATTATCACAAAGGAGGACGAGCTGTAGGGTCTTTGCCGGACCTTCTAACACATTTCGCAAATCTGGGAATTTCTCGATCATCTTAAAGGCTATATACAAAAGTCCATCCTCAAATTCGTTATCGGGAGTACCAACGATCATCATGACAGCATATGGAGAAAAATCCCTTGTCTCTTCCAAACGCCATAATGCAGACTTGATAATGTAGGTTGCTATTTTATTCTCATCGCTGGTATTATTATAATCCTCAAGACTTGTATAGCCATAATTCTCAAGCCTGTTTGAAAGTGCAACTAGTGGTTTTTTTTCAACAGCATCTTTCCAACTGTTCATAATTATTTTTGTGATACCTACATGATAGTCGTCATATTGCTTAGTAAATACCTTAAGGCTGAATATCTGCTCTGCTTTATTTACATAATCACGGGCAAGACTAATAGGCAGGTCCTTGATCTTACCTGCGGCTTGAACTAGATCAATAACGTTTTCTTTAGTGTATATATTTGTCCCGTTCTCAATATCTTCTTTTACAGCCTGCTCAAGCTTTATCGCTTGAAAGCCATGCGTTCTCATATCGTCAAGTATCGCCTTGGCTCCAGGATGAGCAGTAAGGTCTGGTTCAACTGCTGTTTGTGCAAAGGTTTCTGAATTAACTAAAAGTGAAAACATCAAAAGAAAAAATATCTGTTTCATAGTACAAAACCTCCCTTTAGGCATCATTCTTACGCTTCTAATACAAAGCAAGGGGTTAGTCGAGCCTTTTTATATTGATATAAACAACTGATTTTTACATAATACACAATATCGATCAAAAGGATGAGGTCCTTCTCATTCGCTCAGCAAATGCTCCGCTAAAGCTTTCTACCTCGGCTACTTAGTCCACATCCCAGTAACTGGCTTTACGTTTAAATATAACAGTGATACAAGCTACGCATCGACTCGACCGCTAACAGTAATGGAGGGTTCTTGCTTAATAACACAAAAAAAATTGCTCCAGAAAATTCAATTGCCTTGATTTGTATGTGTGCCATTCAGCCAGATACACGTATAAAGTCTGCAGAATTAAAGAAACTGGCCCATATGATTTCCCTATACCCAATACATGAACATATAAATGATCATGTGAAATATATCTCTGATCTAAACAAAGAATATTCAGGTCAAGACTCTGGAAAAATTATAGACACGGTAATCGGGATACTTAACCTAAGGAGCACCAGCCTATGAATAAATTTTATTTGGTATTTGGACCTTTGATAATAGCTGTTCTGTTAAGCTCGTGTTTTGGGAACCCTACTGGTAACAGGGTCAACAGTAACGTCGGAAACAGCAACAACAACAATAATAATCAAAACGACAATGACAATTCCTGGTCTGAAAAACATCTTGGAGGAACAACAGTTTCTGTAGCATCACAATGTGTAACAGAAGAAATGGACAGCAATAACCGCTGTACTTGCAGGGTCGATGTCGCCTGCATAGACGGGTTATATTGCGACCAGAATAAGACGTGTATATTAACGTTTGATGTAGAGCCGGGACCTGACGATAGTGAAGTACCGGGAGGATTTAATGGTTATTTAGATATCACAGCTCCTAGCTACTCTTATATTTGCTATAAAGTTGGAACAAACCCAGGCAGCACCACAATAAACATCCCAAGTTGCGGTGATTATAACAATGCAAGCTGTCCTGCCGGTTCAACAATGTATTCCCAGAATCAGAAACCATATATCTACGGTAATTATAAGTTTATAGGTATTGTCGTATGTAGAAAAGATTTCTTGCCTTACGGTGCTGGTATGGCATACACAACACAATAGGATAGATCATAGGCGAATTGTTGGTGGTACTGCTCCTAGGTTACATCGCGCATAAGTTTCTGCCTGTAAGCATTGTAGTCAGCCAATTTATGCCTGGCTTAGTCGCTGACAGAGCTCTGAAAGACTGCTAACTTCGTTCGCTTATTTATATGTTGGGGTCCCAACTTCACTTCGTTCGTTGGTACACTCAAGTGGAGGACTTTCGAACTCGGTTGCTCAGCCCCTTCATACGTAACTGGCTAAAATCATTAAAAAGACGGTTTTTGAGTATGTGCCCATAGCGGAGACTCTCGAACTGATCTCTAGAGCTGTATTAAAGACCTTTAGTCACATAAATAATAATTAACAAAAGTAACACTTTGTGTTATTTTATTGAAATAATGACAAATAGGAAACAGATACAAAGAAGTAACATAAGTTTTATAAAGCAAAGCCTTACAGAAGGAAAATTTACTTTTACAACTAAAGACTTTGTCTTATGGTCCGGAAAATCTATTATTGCATCTAGAGCTTTCCTTAGGAGATTAATAAAAAACAAAACAATAGCCTCTCCCGTCAGAGGCTTTTTTGTAATCATACCTCCAGAATACAGCTCAATAGGATGTTTGCCCCCTGAACAATTCGTAGAGCCATTAATGCAATATCTAGGGCAAAAATATTATGTAGGATTACTTTCGGCGTTTAGTCTTTATGGGATATCTCATCAGCAACCACAATTCTTTTATGTTGTTACCGAAAAAAAAAGAGCAA
>CAYVOB010000023.1:5298-14933 GCA_964452945.1 uncultured Bdellovibrionales bacterium | reverse complement strand
ACTATAACTACAGAGTCAACGATCATAAAAGCTTGTCCAGCCTTCATGATGTGGTAGTTAACACAAACCTGTGCAAGTACGTCGGAGCCACCAGTGGAGCCTCTGTGTATGAATACCATCCCCAAGCCGATAGCTAAAAGTATGCCGCCAAAGATCGCCGCTAAGAGAGGCACTACGGAGTTCATATAGTCGATGGTAGCAGGATCCTTTAAAAGATAGATGGGTACTCCGGGTAGCAAGGTGGGATAAATTATGCTTTTTAGGAGGTCTATGAACAGCGCCGAGGCAATGATACCGTAGATGCTTTTTATACCAAAGCTTTTTCCGAGGAGGAGACCACCCGTTATTAAAAGAGGGATATTGAATATGAGTATGGTCGTACCTAAAGGTATGCCGAAAGATTCGTATAAGACGATACCGAGACCCGTCAGGCCCCCAGGCACGATCTTATAAGGATCAAGGAACCAGATGACGGCCAAAGCCATTATGAAACAACCCAGGGTTATGAAAAGATATTCTTGTAGTATCTGTCTTTTTTTCATTTTGCCTCCGGTAGTTTCAAGTCGCTGAGCTTAAACACATCGAATTCTGCCATCGGATTAGGGAAGTGGCCAAGCTCTTTTGTTGCATAGCCGCTAACTTGTAAAGGGCCTGCTTCATATCTTTTCTGCCTTCTTAGGCTCTTGGTGAACTCCTGATACTTTGACGAAGCTTCTTCGCTTACAGTATCAACTAAGTATTCTCTCCCATCTACCACTATCCTATTCGCACAACCAAGAAGGTGTGGCGGACATATTTTGACAACGGCGTTGTCGTACTGCTTCATCTTTGTATGCGCACAGCCAACAAAAACAAGCATAAGGGATGTAAATATGATCTTATTCATTTATGTAAGCATTTTACCTATTTTATGTTAAATTATCTAAATGAATTTTATGGAACGAGCCATAGAACTTGCCAAAGAAGGGGTAAAGAACTGCGGTGGTCCATTCGGTGCCGTAGTGGTAAAGGACGGCAAAATAGTAGCAGAAGCCTACAACGAGGTTACCCTTACCAATGATCCAAGCGCTCATGCCGAGGTCCTTGCTATCAGAAGGGCCTGTAAATTGCTGAACACTTTTGACCTTTCCGGCTGTGAGGTATATAGCTCCTGTGAGCCATGCCCCATGTGCCTTGGAGCCATGTATTGGGCTAAAGTAGGGAAGCTTTACTACTCGGCTACAAGGGACGATGCGGAACAGGCAGGCTTTAAGGATTGCCTTATATACAGCGAAGTAATGCTGTGTCACGAAGACAGGCAACTTGTTTCTACAAGGCTTAAGGTCGATGGCTTTCTTGAACCTTTTGATCTGTGGGCTAACAAAAAGGACAAGGTACGCTACTAGGGGCTATTTTTCCTAATAACTGCAAACACTTGACAAGCTATGATATTCTAAATAGTATGCCTTACGGACGTAACAAAAAACTAAGGGGGCCTTATGAACAGGTCAGAGCTTATTTTAAAGTACTCGGAATTTGCCAACATACCAAAAAAGAAAGCGGAACTTATAGTCGACACTGCATTCGAACAAATGAAAGCCGCCCTTGAGAATAACGACAGAATAGAACTGAGGGGTTTTGGCTCCTTTGTTAATAAAAAATATGGATCTTATACTGGAAGGAATCCAAGGACTGGCGAGGCGATTACTGTATCAAAAAAGAAATTGCCTTTCTTTAAAGTAGGTAAAGAGCTTAAAGAGAAGTTAGAACCAGTTAAATAAGACGTGAAATATCTTCTCGCGATCTCTTTGTTCTCTACGTTATTATTCGCAACAGAGACCAATTACGAGATAACGGATCTTGTCAAGACCAAGACTTCAACAGAGTTACTAAAACTTGTCCAAGACGAAACCCTTCTTGATAGCCAACGATGGCCGGTTATAGTTGCTGCTGCAAGACGTGGAGGGGAAGAAGCTGTTCCTGTGCTTCAAAAGCTTTTGAACAAGAAAAAATATACCTGGTATATTCGCACAGCTATAGCACAAGGCTTAGCTATCGTCGGTGGCAGTGAAGCTGTAAAGATATTGCATACGATGCTTAATGACAGATCGCTTGTAGTAAGGACCGTTGTTGTTGACGCTCTTGGTGATATCAAGGATCCAGCCAGTCTTACCCCTCTTACCGAGGAAATGAAGAACAAAAGGAATTTTACCGGTGAATATAGTCTTTGGATAAGAAAGCATTTGATAGACGCTATAGCAAGTACTGGAAGACAAAGATCGGTCCCTGTGCTGATAACATATTTAGATGATCCCGATAAAGAAGTGGCTTCAAGGGCCAAAAAGAACCTGGCCTCTTATGTAAAAATGGATGGCAGGGAGAATTGGTCAAAACGCAACTGGATAGATTGGTGGATGTCCTCACCAGGCAATAAGATCTAAACTTCAGGCAGTTTGTTTTTGCTCCACCATTTATACTTGCTCATTTGTTCTTTATCGCTGACCACTACAGAGAAGAACATTATCCCTCCCCCTATCAATAATCTTATCCAATGTGCGCGCTCTCCAAAGACCAATATTGAACACAGTACCGCGAGAGGTATTTTTATATTGTTCATTACAGCCAGGGTAGCTGTTTTTACATGAATAGTTCCCTTGTTCCACAGAAAGAATGCAGCTCCTGATGCGATCAATCCAAGATAGATGATAGTGAATAATTGTTTAGAGTCTATTACCACGCTGTTCCAGCTGGCAGTAGTGAAAGAAAATAACAGGGTTATTAAGGCCCCTCCCAGAAAAGGTATTGCAAAGATCTCGCTGTGTTTTAGTTCGGGGAGCTTTTGCATTAAGTTCCTGTAATATATCTGCCCGGCGGCAAAACAGAGATTAGAGATCTGTACTAGCAGTACGCCGGTTAAAAAAAGGTCATCTCCCAATCTTTTGTAGGTTATTACAGCAGCTCCTATTACCGCAAGGATCGCAGAAAGAGCTGCAGTAAGGTCTATCCCTTTCCTGTTCAAGATATCATTTATGAGGCTTACATATATTGGCGTAAATATGGTGAAAAGTGCTACTTCGTATGCTTTAAGGAATTGGAACGAATAGATATAGGTTGAATACATTAGTCCGAACTGTAGGGCTCCAATAACCAACAAATGGAAGATGATTCGTTTTTTCCTATACTCGAGTTTTAATTTTTTTAGGTTCAAGAACGGAATGAATATCAAAAGGGATATGAATAATCTTAGAAAAGATACAAGATTTGCGTCCAGGCCGGTAAGCTGGTCCTTTATGAGCCCAAAAGAGAACGCCCATATGAAGGACGCCATCAATAGATAAGTCATAAAAATACCTCTTACTTCTATTTTACCACTCTAAGAAACGATTGTCTTTTTCTATTTATTAAACAATAATCGCCCACTGGAGGGACGTCATACATGAAAGCACTTGTTAAGAAGTACCCTAAAAAAGGCATATGGATGGAAGAAGTTCCCAAACCAACAATTAAGGAGAACGAGGTACTGATCAAAATTAAAAAGACCGCGATATGTGGAACGGATGTTCACATTTATCTGTGGGATGAATGGTCACAAAAGACCATCCCCGTACCGATGCACGTTGGGCATGAATTCGTAGGTGAGGTGGTTGAAGTCGGTAAAGTCGTCGATGGTCTTAATGTTGGGCAAAGGGTCTCCGGTGAGGGTCATATTGTTTGCGGGCACTGCAGGAACTGCAGAGCGGGAAAACGTCATCTATGTATAAACACAAAGGGTATCGGCGTTAACATCCCCGGTGCTTTTGCTGAATATCTGGCGATGCCCGCGGTGAACGTGTTCCCAATACCTGATGAGATATCCGACGAGGAAGCCTCCATATTCGATCCTTTTGGTAATGCGGTACATACAACCCTTTCCTTTGATCTGGTCGGAGAGGATGTTCTTATTACCGGTGCTGGTCCAATAGGCATTATGGCTGGTGCTGTTGCAAAACATGTTGGTGCCAGAAAGGTTGTAATAACGGATATGAACCCTTACAGGCTGGAGCTTGCTAAAAAGCTTGGCATAGAACATTGCATAAATGTTAAGGACCAGGACCTAAAGGATGTAATGAAGAAAATAGGAATGACAGAAGGTTTTGACGTGGGACTCGAGATGTCAGGAAGCATCCATGCATTTAACAGTATGTTGGATACGGTAAAGGCTGGGGCAAGGATAGCTCTTCTTGGTATACTTCCCAATGGTTCAGGCATAAACTGGAGCCACGTGATCTTTAAGGGGCTGTTCCTTAAAGGTATCTATGGGAGGGAGATGTTTGAGACTTGGTACAAAATGACAGCGATGTTGCAGAGCGGTCTTGATATAAAACCGATAATAACCCACAGGTTCCCAATAAAGGACTATGAACAGGGATTTGAGCTAATGGCGTCAGGGAATTCAGGAAAGATAATACTTGATTGGAAGGAGATATAACGATGGCTTATACAAACTCTAAGAAAATATATTCTGACATTTTAGCGTCAATAAAAACGGATGGCTTGTTCAAGGATGAAAGGATAATCCGGTCTCCTCAGGCAGGGAACGTAAAGGTAAGTTTTCCAGAAGATGCTCCGGCACGCGACATAATAAACCTTTGCGCCAATAATTATCTTGGTCTTAGCAGTCACCCCGACGTTGTAAAGGCTGCACATGACGGATTGGAAAGCAGGGGATACGGGATGTCCTCTGTCCGTTTTATATGCGGCACACAGGATATACATAGGGAACTGGAAAAAAAGATATCAGCCTTTTTAGGGATGGAAGATGCCATACTCTTTGGTTCGTGCTTTGATGCCAACGGTGCCTTGTTCGAGGCTATACTAACACAAGAGGACGCAATATATTCAGATAAACTGGTTCACGCATCCATCATCGACGGTATAAGGCTTTGTAAGGCTCAAAGGTACATATATGAACACTCCAACATGGAAGAATTGGAAGAAAAACTAAAGACCACAACAGCAAGGATAAAACTCATAATGACAGATGGTGTTTTTTCCATGGACGGCGACATGGCAAAGTTGGACAGGATCTGTGAGCTTGGAGAAAAATATGGTGCACTTGTCGTAGTGGACGATTCACACGCTACTGGTTTTATAGGAAAGACCGGACGTGGTGTTCATGAATATTACAACGTGATGGACAAGGTGGATATAATAACTACGACGTTCGGAAAGGCGTTGGGTGGTGCGACTGGAGGCTGCATAGCAGGTAAAAAGGAGATCGTTGCTCTCTTGAAACAAAGGGGAAGGCCTTATCTTTTTAGTAATGCACTGATGCCTGCCGTAGTTACAGCCACTTTAAAAGTCCTGGATATACTGTCAAAAAGCACTGATAGAAGGGACAAGCTTGAGACACTTACAAAGTTCTGGAGAAGTTCATTGGAAACTGCCGGCTTTGATCTTAAAGCAGGGAATACACCAATAGTACCCGTAATGTTATATGATGCAAAACTTGCGCAAAGCTTTAGCAGGGACCTTTATGATGAAGGTATTTTTGCCGTTGGTTTTTTCTATCCCGTGGTCGCACAGGGCCAGGCAAGGATAAGGACTCAGATGTCCGCCGCATTGGAACAAAAAGACCTGGAAAAAGCTGTTGCAGCCTTTATAAAGGTCGGCAAAAAACATAAAGTTATAAAATAGGCGCGACGGAACTATTTTTCCAGTATCACTATTGCAGTTGCTGTCTCTTTTACGTGAGATAAGGACATTTGCACGTTCGTTATTTGTTCCTGTTCTAAGAACTCTTTCACTTTTCCATGTGTGATGATGTAAGGCCTTCCGACCTCATCCTTCGCCACCTCTACCTCTGTCCAGGCAAAGCCTCTGCACCATCCTGTTCCTATAGCTTTAAAAAAAGCCTCTTTTACGGCGAACCTTGCTGCATAGTTCTGTGCCTTGGTTATCTTTGGTTCACAATATTCTATTTCGTTCTTTGTGAAAATGCGGTCCCTGAACCTGTTATCCGCTTTTGACAGCTCCTTGGCGATCCTTTCTACTTCTATAACGTCAATCCCTATACCGAATATCATATTGAGTTTTTATATATCCCCGCTAATACACTGACAAGTCAATAATTAGTGTAATTAAAGAGTAGATAGACGAACAGTATCGCTATCGCAAGGTAGACAAAGCGTTGTACGAACATGTTACCTTTCTTCATGGCGAGTGAGCTTCCTGTAAGGTTCCCTGCAATATTTGCGACAGCCATTATGATGGCTGTTGGATAGTATATGGCCCCTGCCATAGCGAACATGATCACTGCTCCTATGTTGGAAGCAAGATTAAAGGTCTTTGCAGTGGCGCTTGCATTTATTAAAGGCATTCTGCATAAAAGCACCAGGAACACAATAAGGAAAGTTCCTGTTCCTGGGCCATAGAACCCGTCGTAGATCCCTATGAAGAAACATACAAGTGCAACGGCAGTTAGCCTTCGTCTTGAAAATGAGCTTTTTATATCCTTTTCCTTCAAAAGGGATTTTGACAGGAACATCAAGATAGTAGCTGGAGGCAATAGGAATATGAGTACTTTTGCAAGAATACCGACGGACAAAAAGAGGGTTAGCTTTGCTCCAAGTGCTGAACCAACAAGTGCCAGAGGGATACCTATAAGAGCCGCCCTCCATATTATTTTATCTTTTCTCGCATAATTTATAGTTGCGAACAATGTGCCGAATACAGATTGGAGTTTGTTAGTACCTAGTGCGACATGCGGGGGAAGTCCGGCAACCATTAGTGCCGGAAGACTTATGAGTCCTCCTCCACCGGCGATAGAATCAATAAAACCGGCAGTGAATGCAGCGACAAAAAGGAATATCAGCAAAGTACGGCCTTGACCTGCTCAACAGCCCAGTCGATCTCTTCTTTTTTTATTACCAGCGGTGGTGCCAGTCTTATTACGTGATCATGGGTCTCCTTACAGAGCAGTCCCCTTGACATCAATGCTTCACAGAACTTTCTTGCTCCGCCAGCCTCACGTTTTAGTTCTATTCCTATCAAAAGACCTCTGCCTCTTATTTCTTTTACGTGGCTGGAGTTTAACTCCTCCAGTCTTTTCATGAAATATGTCCCCATTTCCTGAGATCTTTCTACCAAGTGTTCCTCTTCTATCACATCCATTGCAGCCAATGCGCATTCGCATGCCAAGGGATTTCCTCCAAAGGTTGAACCATGCTCGCCGGGCTTAAAAAGACCCATGATCGGTTCATCAGCGAGTACTGCACTTATTGGCATGATGCCGCCGCCTAGTGCCTTACCGACTATCAATAGGTCAGGGCGTGTGTTCTCCCACATATAGCAGAAGAGTTTCCCCGTTCTTCCAAGTCCAGTTTGTATCTCGTCTAGGGCGAACAGGACATTGTTCTCCTTGCAGATCTTTGCAGCCTCGGTCAAATATCCTTTTGGAGGGATATTTATTCCAGCCTCTCCCTGTATGGGTTCTGCCAGGAACGCAGCGGTATTAGGTGTGATGGCTTTTTTGAGTTCATTTATGTCTCCATATTTTACCACCTTGAAACCAGGGGTGAACGGGCCAAAATTATCCTTGTAATCTTCCTCTGTGGAAAAGGATATTATCGTCGTGGTCCTTCCATGGAAGTTATCCGAGCAAACGATTATTTCAGCTTGGTGTTTTGGTATCTTCTTTACAGTGTAGGCCCATTTTCTTATCAGTTTTATAGCGGTTTCGACGGCCTCGGCACCTGAATTCATTGGTATCACCATGTCGTAGTTAGCCATCTTTGTTAGCTTTTCATTAAAGAGAGCGAGCTTTTCTGCATAAAAGGCCCTGGATACAAGGGTGAGCTTGTCCAACTGCTTTTTTGCCCTCTCCACTATCTTTGGATGTCTGTGGCCGTGATTAAGTGCTGAGTAGGCGCTTAACATGTCCATGTATTTTTTGCCGTCCACGTCCCATACCCAAACGCCCTCAGCTTTATCTAACACTATGGGCAGTGGCTTGTAGTTGTGTGCTCCAAACTTGTCGGTCTTCTCGATAAAGCTTTTGGTATTATTCATGTCCCCTCCACAGTATTGATACTGGTTGAAAACTTAACATACAAATTCAAGCATTTCCACAAAACAAGGACTGGGTCAAATCGATGACGCTTTTATTCAGATAAATTTGTCCAATCTCCTAACCCAAGTTATATTCGGAGTTGTCATACTTATGAAGGGGGGATGTAGAGATTGGATTTTAAAGCCCAAGTAGAAATTGTCAGAAAGCACTTCAACAAAACAAGACAAAATCTGACAGTTGTTAGGCATAGAGGGTTCGGGTTTAATGATTTAATTTTGTAATTTCAACTAGTTAGGTATTTGGCACGGTAGATGCATTATAGGATAATGTCCGACGAAAGAAAAAAAGGGGGCCAAGAAAATGAAAAGATTATTTGTTTTAATTTCAGCTTTAACGATGAGTGCAGGAGTTTATGCAACAGACCAGAGCTTTAATGCGACATTGAAACTATACAAGCCGATCACTATCAGCAAGGTCCAGGACCTGGCGTTTCCAGATACTACATTGACGGGTTCAGCAATAGATATAGTCGTAGCACCTGGGGATTCCGGAGCAGCAACATTCAACGCAGAGGGTGGCAAGAACAGGAACATAACAAAGTCAGTCGTTGAATCAAGCATAGATATGTCAGCGCCTGGGGTTACTGGAAAGATAGCAGTAGACAATTTTATACTTACTGGTGCAACAGCATTTGACGGATCAGGCAACGCAAATGGATTGAAGGTAGGCGCAACAGCACACGTATTGGCAGACAGCGAGGATGGAGACTACAGTGGAACAGCAACTTACAGAGTAGTATATCAATAGAGTATAGAAAGCTAGGGCAGGTGGCCCTCCCCTGGTAGAATAAAATAGAGCCTCTGTGGGGTTAAACCCACAGAGGTTTTTTATTATGATAATCAGTAGTTGTTTACTTGGTACAAATAAGATATAAATAACCTGTTAAAAAGAGTAAAAACAATGAAGAAGATCTCTATAATACTGCTTCTGGTCACGTCGACGACGGTTTATCCCGCAACTATTAATCGTTCAGTTCCAATAACATTGAACCTGCTTGCAAAGATAACGATCTCAAAAGTCCAGGACCTTATATTTCCTAATGCAACACTCACCGGATCTGCATTTAATATAGTCGTTGACACTGGAGACTCTGGTGCAGCAACTTTTAACGCTACTGGCGGCAATAACAGAAGTATTACAAGGTCGGTGACCCAGCCAAGCATAAACATGACTGCTCCCGGCGCTGTTGGTTCAATATTAGTGGACTCATTCACCGTCTCAGGCCCTACGGCCTTTGACCCTTCAGGGAATGCAAATGGTCTTAAAGTCGGTGCTACAGCCCATATCTTGGCTTCAAGCGAAGACGGCGATTATAGCGGCTCCGCAACTCTTAGAGTTACCTATCAATGACGTCTTGTATTTAAGTGTCCTGGCACAATAGGACAAAATCAATCAAATAGTTCTTACCAAAAGACCCTCTTATCACATTTATTATAATAATTTCAACTAGTTAGGTATTTGGCACGGTAGATGCATTATATGATAATGTCTGACGAAAGAAAAAAAGGGGGCCAAGAAAATGAAAAGATTATTTGTTTTAATTTCA
>CAYVOB010000023.1:0-5198 GCA_964452945.1 uncultured Bdellovibrionales bacterium | reverse complement strand
AGAGTAGTATATCAATAGAGTATAGAAAGCTAGGGCAGGTGGCCCTCCCCTGGTAACTATAAGAAGCCGCTGTGGTCTTACCACAGCGGCTTTATATTTGTCTTCATAATACATAGTTGGCCCCATTTACTTATCACTCAAAATAAAGTATAATACAATAAGATACAAAAAAAATCAGCTATATGTAGGAAGGATCTTGTTAAAATGAAGATGCTGTTTACTACAATTTTACTATTACTGCTCATCCCCTTTACGGGTAATACGACAGACCAGGGCTTTAACACGGCATTACAACTACTAAAACCTATTACAATAAGTAAAGTTCAAGACCTTTTGATCCCCGACACGACGTTAACGGGGGCAGACTTCAATGTAGTTGTATCGACAAGTGACTCTGGCGCAGTAACGTTTAATGCACGAGGTAGTAAGAATAGAAATATAACAAGGTCGGTCATGGAACCAAGTATAGAGCTTTCGGCACCAGGGGTGGCAGGGAAGATAAGTGTTGATACCTTTATTGTTGCTGGACCAACGATATTCGATGAATCAGGAAACGCAAATGGTGTGAAGATAGGTGCTACCGCACATGTTCTTGCAACTAGTGAGAGTGGTGACTACAGCGGTATTGCAACCCTAAGGGTCGTGTATCAATAAGTATAGATCAGGGGTGTGGTGGCCCTCCCCCTTTATCTATAAGAAAAGCCGTCTTGGGTTTTGTACCCAGACGGTTTTTCTTATTATACAGAACAGCGATAAAAATAATCATTTACTCATCGCGTGTTTTCTAATATCATTTCGGCATTATGAAAGTTTATTTTAAGTTTATTCTTTTAATACTTCCCTTTTTTATTTCTTTTGAGGTTTTTGCCGCTGTTGGGCTTACATTGGTAAAAGGGATGTCGTTTGGGGATCAGGTGGCGGGACAAGCAGCCACAGTGGTTGTTGCTCCAACAGATACTGGAGCAGCGGTCCTTAACGCTACTGGTATGAAGAAGAAATCAACCGCAACTTGTTCATATAGTAATTCGGTAACTCTAACGAATGGTGGCGGTGGTGCCGCCAACTCTATAACTATAAGTGCTTTTAACGTTTCTGGTATTAACTGTGCGGGTACGGTGGTGCCTGCAGGTGGCCAGATCAACAATATAGGTCTTGGCGCTACTGCTAACATATCTGCAACTAATAACATGGGTTCATATACAGGGTCGGCTACTTTCACTCTGGTAGCACATTGAAGTAAAGGGGGAATATTTTGAAAAAGATTCTATGCTATGTTTTGATACTGCTGCCATCACTACTTTCTGCAGCCAACACGTTTTTGGTCGCTCCTACTTCTGCAGAAATAAGTCTTGAAAGACCTAATACCCTGTCGTTCGTCGTTACCAATAATGGCACCGGTCAGGTCAGGGTTGCTATATCACCCATATATTTTCCGGTTGATTCAAAGTTCATGCCAACAGCGAAGCCTCTTAATGCAAGTACCACAAAGGAAGATGATCTGTCCTCTTTAATGGTGGTTAGTCCAAAGGTGGTTTCTATAAAACCAGGAGAGCAGAGAACTGTAAGGGTGTCCGTTCGTCCTAAACCAGGATTGAAAGAGGGTGAATACAGGGCACACGTACTATTCTCCATGCTGGACGTAGCTGACAGCGTTAAAGTAAAGGGTAAAGGAAAGGGTGAAGAGGGCCTTTCCATGAAGATAAACTTTAAGAGCGAGACCGCGGTTGTAATATACGGGACTGTGGGTAAAGGTAGTGCAAACCTTGCAACAAGCTGTAATGTGCTTAAGAACGGCAAGACCAAAGTTAAGATAACTAATTCCGGCAAATGGAGATTTGATGGATGGCTAAGGATATACGACGGTGATAAAAAACTTGCTGATGAGAAGGTCTTTATGACCAGAGAGAGTATACGTGATACCGTTCTCAACTGGGCTCCCAAAGATGAAAAAGGACCAGTTAACATAAAATGGGTCCCTCTTGACGAAAAAAAGAAGGGATTTACTACAACCTGTTCAATTAAAGCAGGCGCATGATCCTAAAAAGATTCTTGATACTTAGTCTTGCATTTTTTTTGCTTGGTGCGGAACTATTTTGTCAGGACGAGACGCGAACCGTTGATCGCGGTCAACAGGTCCTTAATGAAGCTTTTATAATGATAACGGTCACTAGTGAGAGAGGTAATTCCTTCTACAGGGTATTGACCGATACTGAAGAAAGACCATACCTTAATATACAGGATTTTTCGTCGCAATATCTGGACATGTCACCGGTAAAATGTGATCTCGGCAGGAAACATTGTCAAGTTACTCTGCAGCCTAAAGGGAATGTGTTCTGGATAGACGGGAAATATTCCGAATATGGTGATTCTGAACAAGGCACTGCACAAGAGAAGATACCAGAGGGTGCCTTTGTTATACAGGATGGTGCTTGTTGGCTAAGGTTTGATGTCTGGCAAAAATGGCTGCCTCTTACAGCGACTTGGGATCGTTCGTCATATTATCTTTCTATAATCCCAGAATTTAAATTGCTTGCAGAAAGAAAAAGATTAAGGGACCAAGAACTGGAACTTGCAGAGGCAACAAAAAAACAGAAAGAATTGATAGCTCAATCAGAGGCGATCAAGCCTGTGGATATTTTTAGACCGGAGCTTAAATATCATGGGAGTTTAAGACAGTATCCCAGACAACAGATCGGAGGGGATTTTAACTACGATCTTAACGTGGATCTTTTTAGAGGAACTTTTCAAACAGGTGGACCTATAAACTATGACAGAGGTCCTGGTGTTGACTATGGCCGGCCATATTGGGTCTATAGGTTGCAAGATCAAGGCTGGTTCTATCTGATGGAAGTTGGAGACACTTATTTTGAAGAATCCAACATGCTATTACCCAATATAAGTGCCGTGAACGGTTTTAGGTTCGATACAAGGCAGATGATATATGGATCGGGCAGGATATCCGTTAATGGCAGGGCGCAGCAGAATACACTGGTCGATCTTTACAGGGATGGACTTTATCTTGATACGGTAAGGGTTGCTAATGATGGACGCTACGTTTTTGATGACATAGTCGTTAATTCCAACAGCAGGCTGGTAGCTAAATTATATTTTCCTGATGGTTCAGAAGAGGTAAGGGATATAGTTCTTTCCGACGATAACGGTATGATAATCCCAAAAGGACAATTCCAGGAAAGGGTGTTTACCGGCGATACCTTGTATGGAAGGATGAACTATGCAGCTTTAAGATACGGTCTTTTTAACAACTTCACTATCGGTGTACACCCGATGTTCTTTGAGGGATCCAAGCATGCTACAGGCATGGCTGATCTGGCTATGAGGCCACTGCCTGATACTGTCTTTTTGGCACAGGGCTTGTTCACAGGAAAAAATATAGATCGTGCTTTCAGGGTTAACACAACGCTCCTATATCCTAACTTTTTGGAAGTGGAACATCGTTACTACAGCGGAGGCACACCCTCGTTCTTTAAGAATATGAGACCTGTTGGTGAATATTGGGCAGGCAGACATCAGCTGGGCATTGGAAGATTGCAGTTCATCAATGCCTATGAACAATTCACCGGTATGAAGGATGCTACTATGGAACTCATATATACCTTTAGCCGATATCTTAAGCCGTTCTTTAGTTATGGCTATTATTTCCCATCGACGATGGCAAGCTATAAGGTGATAAGGGCTGGATTCGATATAATGGCAACTGATCATAGTGTCCTGGAAATATCCAGGACTTGGACACCGCCGGTACCAATAAATAGCATCAGCTTTTTTGTAAGGAACATAATTAATGTCGGAGGCTGGGACATAGGTGCGACGTGGAACATTCCTGACAGATTAATAAAGAGCAATATAACGGCGGACGTGATGTATAGGGTTACAAAGAATTTTTCCATAGGAGCACTGTGCAGCGACAAGTATTTTGGTTTCAGGATAAACGTTGATGGCGTAATAACCCCGTCCCCTGGACCCGCTACGTGGAGCGAGTTCAGCATGGGGACTTTAAGCGGGCAAGTCATGTCACCAAATACTGACGGTGCAGAGCCATTTCCTATAGAGAACGCCAGTATCCTTGTAGGGAACAAAGCTCCCGCTGTTACGGACAAAGAGGGTAAGTTCACTATCTCTGGTATAACCACTTATCAAAAGCTTGTAGCTAAAGTCGATCCTTCAAGTATTGATGCCTCAATGGCTCCAGAAAAAGAATACGATGTCGTCTATTTTAGACCTGGTACCACTATAATGTGGAGCCCAAAGTTGCTTTGGACAGCTGGTCTGGACGGTACCATAGAGGGTATAGAAGCAATAGCTCCAGATATGATGGTAGAGGCTGTAAAGGAACCAGAGGGTAGGGTGATTTCCACAGGCAAAGTGGAGAACGATGGTTTCTTCATAATTGAAAAACTTACCCCTGGTAAATATACCCTAAGGATAACAGGTCTGAAGGAAGGGGCAACAAAGACAATGATAGTCGATATACCTCAAGATACCAACTGGCTCAGCGGTATAAAGTGGGATCTTGGCTGGGCTCCTGTTATGGAAAAAGAAGAGCCTAAACAAGAAGAACCATCGGTTATAAGGGTAAAAGAAAAAACTAAAACTAGATCCAGAACAAGAGCAAAAGTAAAAAGTACGAGCCAGACCTCGGACGCCAGATATTATGCCATAGATGAAGGACCTCTATTTGTTACCCAGGTCATGGGTAAGACCAGAGGCCTCGAAGGGATACTTTCAAGCAATAAAAAGATCCCTTCTTCTAATGTTTTCGTGGAAGTTATCAGCTTGAAGGACAATAAGATCGTAGGAAAAGTAGAAGTTACACGAGGAGGGTCTTTCATAGTTGACGGACTTGAAGCGGGAAACTACGAACTACGACTGATAGGTGTGAATAATCCACCAAAACCAATGCAGGTGGAGATAGATCAGGACATTGATTGGCTCAGTGGAATAAGCTGGGATTGGGAACAATAGGTCTTTAATTAAACCTATTGCATGGTAAAATATCCTGTACTTACGGAGGGGAACCATGAGCTTAAAGAAAAAACTGACTATTTATGTGGTGTTGTTCTTTGTGCTCTTCTTAGGTTCTTTTTATCTTATCTTCCAGAGCTCGACCCTTTCCAACGTACAATATTTTGAAGAACAAGAGGCTGTTAGAGGGATAGAGGCCTCTATCAGACACATTG
>CAYVOB010000022.1:0-15033 GCA_964452945.1 uncultured Bdellovibrionales bacterium | reverse complement strand
TTGTCTTTGTTGTTGTGGTGTCCACCATCTTCATTCTCAAGAAGGGGCTTACCTTGATGTCATCTTGTGCAAGAACTGGAGCTGAGAACGCAACTACGAAAAGAACTGCAAAAAACTTTTTCATTACCTAGATCCTCCTAAAATTTTGTTAATATTCTCTATAATATCTACTAAGATGCATCCGCACCTTTATAAAGAATTAACGTTAACAACTATTAACCTAAAAAATATTTTTTTCAATATTTTTTTTTAAAAGAGGAGAGTCTTAACCTACGCGGTTCTTACGCCTTTTGCACTTCTAAAACAATATATACCCAGAGCCATGAACAATGCAGGAATACCAACAACGCATATCCAGAAAAGTAAATTAAGGTACCTTGGAGACACAGCAAAAACACCTGGCTCGTCACTATTGTCGTCACTGAAAAGCAAGTAGCTGTCCGGAGAAAAAGAAAAATAAAGAGCATTGTAGATGAGTTTTAGATTGCCGTTAAACCGCATGAAAAAATTGGTAGAGCTCTTTTCGCCACTAAAAACTATCAACCCGTCCTTTCCTGCATATAGCAGTGCATCATTAGTACCGGCAAGTGGACTACAGCTAGGACAATCGATATTGTAGCCATAAGCCGTTACCACTGCACCTTTTATACCATTTAAAACAGGATGCTCGTAGAACTTATCCAATAGTACTCCCCCTTCGTAATCCCTGAGGGAATAATCCTTAAAGGAAAGTGCAAGGCCTCCTAGTATATGGACCCCTTTGTCCGCAAGGTACTTCCTAATGGACCTTAGACCAGTGCCACCTAAAAGGACCACATTACCTTTATAATTTGTGAGAGCCCTAAGCTCTTCATCGTTGAATTCAGTAATTGGATCTGCAACAAAAAGTGTACTGCAATTATTCCAGTCGCTGTATGAAGTAGGTAACAATACAACACCCCTGTCGGCCAGCATACTATGCATTATGCCTCCGCCGCCTTCAGAAAAATCTGCTGTATCAGGTTCTCCATGACCCTTGGTATAGCAAATGCCTATGTCCCCATTAAGTACTCTGCTCATAGCCCGTATTATCCCACTAATATCCAGCCTTTCACCGACCAGATAGTTAGCTCCAGAGACTACTACAAAGTTGCCGGGTACAAGTGTAGAGACCTTGTTCTTGAGACGATTATATTCAAGGGTGTTAAGGACGGGATGCAGTGTTTTATATCTTATCTTCTGGTTATAGTTCCTTAATTCCTGCATAAGAGCATTAAAGTAACCCTTGTTGTCTTCTGTATTAGTAGGACGTATGTAGATCACTTCTACATTCCCTGTTAGCTGTTCTAAGTACCCAATAGTGGCCTTAGAGATGGAGACAGGACCTTTAGAGGTCATATCCAACTTTACGGTAGCGAGTATCTTCGTCTCTAAAAAAATAAGTGCGACAAATATAACAAGAACAAAAACTGATAGCCCTGGTAATATGTACTTGGACCTTTTCCCTAGAAGAGCATGATAAACAGAGACTAGCTCTTCCCTAGCTGTGTACCTGAGTACTACAATAAAGAAAACAAGATATATAAGTATAGCGGACAATATCCTATTAAGGTACTCTGGCATAATAATAAGCGCTGTAAGAAGGAACAAACCAAGCACATAAAAGAATATCAACAATGTCCGCTTCATCCAAATAGCCTCGTAGAGATGTAAAATCGTCTAGCCAAGAACAAGAATGCCGACGAAACGATAATGATGAACAGGACCGTAGACAACCGTATAATACCGAATAAAAACGACGCGAACACAGGTTCCGTAAAATATATATAGACGGACAACACCATGACAAGATTAAGAAAGATCGATACCGTGCTATTTATCCTGGTCAAGCCTATCGGAGCACACATGGAGGCCAGCATGAAGGCCAACAACAGCACTCCTACATATGAAGAGAATAGCAAACCCCAATCGACCTTAGTGAATATGGACAAAAAGATCGGATATATCAGCGTCGGGATGAACAACAAAAAGAACACCGAGCAGACAAAGAAGGTCTTCCTTAGAACAAGACCAAGCTCTGTAGTATTACCAACGCTCAACTCTACCTTATCTACTTCGAGAAGCCTTTCGTGACCCAGGCCGGAACTTAATACAGGCACAGCCACAACGATCATGTAAGAATAGAAATCAAAAAGCCTGGGGAACAAAAAGATATTTATATCTATGTTGGACAGTTGTTTGGTCTCGGAGCCAAAGATGTAATCAGGATAAATGCTGACCAGATCTACATAAGACAGTAGAAGAGAATAGAACTTATATCCGGATAACGCCAAGAATACTGCCGCCAGTATGTAGAATGCAGGAGTATAAAAGACCTCTTTGAACTCTCTTAGTGATCTCATGTAAGTTTGCCACCATTTAGCGTTAGGATAGAACTCCAATCAACACCGTCTATAGCTATAGGTGACGACACTACAAGGGTCCTGCCTTTGGAACAAAGTGAGAGCACTTTTGGGAAGACCTTGCAAAGTTCCTGATCCTGGCTTTTTAGAGGTTCATCCAAAATAACGATCGCACCTCTGGAAAGGGCTATTGCAAGATGTGTTCTAGTCTTGTATCCGTCGGAAAGATGAAGATATTTATGCCCCATGAACTTATTCAATCCCAGTGCCTCGACCAGGTCATGCGAATTGTAAGTCCCCATCCAGATCTTGAGCATATATCCGACATCAAGATAGTGAGGTAACTTCAAACCGGAAGGCATATAGGAGATCAATTTTCTCAGGATGTTAACGTTACTCATGGGCTTGTATAGTTCCACTCTGTTAATTGTAACAGTCCCCTTTTGCGGTCGTTTAAAACCGGAAATAACGTCCATCAGTGTTGACTTACCGCTACCATTATCCCCGAGCACCAGACTAAGTGACCCTGGTTTGAACGTACAGGAGCAGTCTGACAATACTTTGGACGAGCACCTGTCGTAAGAAAATTCTATGGTCTCAAGATTTATCAATTTAGTGAGCCCCTTTTGTGGTATAATATATCATGTACTTGATATCGGCAACGGAGGTTTAACAAATATGAAATATCAATGTCCCTACTGTGAGAGTTTCGATATTTACAGGAACGAGAAGGGTGAGGTAGTATGCTTTGATTGTTTCAGCATCTGTTCATGGGAAAAAGAATTAGATACCAGGCTAAGCAAAAAGAATGAGCTTATCCCTCCTCATTTTCCGGAGCACCTTGAAAGGATGAGCAGGGACAAGAGAAAAAGATATGGGAGTTCCTTGAGCGATAACGTAAAGATAATGAGGGACGTTATTTAGACTTCCGGAGTTATGACCATCATAAAATAGCTGCTGTTATTAGAATCCAGCGTTGTTATATTCCATATATCTTCGAAATCATCAAATCGTATGTCCGTATTCTGAGGGTCAGCTGGATCATTCAAATATATCTTCTTGCGCCTGATATCATACCCCACCACGACCATAAAGTGTCCATTATCACCAAAGTTATTCAAGACCCTTACTATTACCGGGATCCCAGTGTCAAGAGCCTCTAGAAGACTACTTATGCCACAATATTGATTTACAACATTAAAGCCCATATCCAGGGCTTTTTGTGCCAATTGCCCCGAGCCAACCCCTTTGGGACCAACCATATCCTCGCCTATGATCAATTGGTCCAAATCCTTACCATAATATTTAAATATCATCTCCAAAGATGCAGGGCCGCAATAATTGGGTTCCTGTTGTGTATAAGGTACATTAAGAAAAACTTTCTGTTTAAGAAGGTTCGTGTCTACGAACCTACATTCAGCTTGGACAGCAGGATCACCACTGCCAACGTTATGTGGAGCTCTCCCGCAGGAGATCAGGGACAAAAGGACAATGGAGACCAGCAACAGTCTTATACTATAAAACATTTATGTTATGCTTTTTTGCAAAAAGGATGCCATTAGGCAAGATAGCTATAAAAGTCGCGGTTCTGTGTCAAAAGATACGAATTGTACTGGATATTTTGCCGCTTTGAGTGTCAACAGGATGTGCATTTTGAGCTCTTCTAAATGGTCAACTGTATCAAATTTGGTCGATTCTATAGAACTAAAAAAGTTATTCAAGATGTCTACCAGCTCAACCTTTTTTTCAGAAACGTCCTTTGCCACCTGCTCATCCATGAACATAAAGCTCATAGTAAGACGTACTTGTCTTCCGTCACTAAGGGCAAAGGTATATTCAGGAAGGCTTAGTTTATAGACCTTGTATTGTGACACTTTCCATTTGTATGAAAAGTTAGTCGCTATAAAAATACCGGCGATTATTATAATGATGGAGCCAAACCATTTAATCAATGAATATTTCATGTGCTAGATATCTAACACATCAAAAAGCTGTTGTCATCCTTTCCTTAGGGTCTATGAATTAATAACGCGTCTCGGCGTTCTAGTCTTTCTCCCTCAAAGTCATTTGACCTACTTTTCAGTCTCACATAATAGCCTTTTTCAACATTGGCAGTAAACTCTTCTACGGTCTCGCAGCCATAATTAGTTTTACGGTCCATGCTATATTTTGTATATCCGTAAGGGCATGAAGAAACACCATACTCAACGATAAAATCGATGTTCATAGACGAAGAATGGTAGAACCCATTTTTCTGCTTGGCTTCAAGGATCACTCTTATTCTTTCAATAAGTTCTGCGTTAATATCCCCTAACGGTTCTATAACCGGATCGCCTGCTTTCTTTATATACTCCAATTCATCACTGGCTTTTGTTTGGGCATAAGAGGCAGACACAAACATAATCATCACAAATAAAGATAAAAATAGTCTTTTCATTAAAACAGTCCTCCATTGGTCATAAATTAACCTCTGCTTTTTGATGCAAAACCCGGCCCATTAGCTAAATACCCAATTTATATGGGCTTTTATTTTAAGTACTGTCAAAGTTATGTCAATAAATTAGACAAATAAATTAAGTTTTACTAACCGAACTGCCGATCAGCTCTGTCATAAGGTTGTTAACAAAGCGGCACGTTGGAGGGGAAAATGAACTTAAAAAAAGAAACAGACATCAAGAAAAAGTATCAGGAAATAATAAACAAGGAATGCACCTGTTCGATCTGTGGGAGCAAACTAGAATTTTCACATTTCATTGATTACGGCTTCAAGAAGGTAAAAGAAAGCGCAGTATGCAGTGAATGTGGCGTAAGGTTCCAGATGAGGGATTTTCCACTTAACTAACTCACCTCCTTTAAGATATTTAAAACCGCAAAAGGCCCTCTTCAGGATGAAGAGGGTTTTTTGTTGCATGAAAAACATTAACATAAGCCTGTCCGCATTGCTCTAAGGACACGGTGTTCTTTTTGTCAGGCTCCTCGCCTGCCAAAAAGCCACCTAAGCTCTCGGCAAAAAATGCTCCTTACTCGCATTTTTTTGCCTCCGAGGTTGTCCTTAGAGCAATACGGACAGGCTTTAAGTTAGTATTACCTACTCAAAAGATCTCTTCTCGCGAAGTTCACGGTGATATTTGATGACAAAGCGGTGGGCTTCGTCACGGACCTGCTTTAAAAAATTTAGCAAGGGCTGAGTAACGTTCAGCCTGCTAATGAACCCATCAGGGTCTATACAATATATTTTATCCTTAGAAAGCCCCTTTGACGTTGTTTTGTCCTTTGCTATGGAACAAAGGTTGTATCTTTTTATCCCGCTACCGGAAAAGACCGAGTGCACTGTGTGGAGCTGGGTCTTTCCACCGTCTATAAGAACAAGGTCCGATAAAGGCTCTTCTTCCACCTTCCCTATCCTTCTGGAAAGGACCTCTCTCATCATCTTTAGGTCGTCGCCCTTAAAGTCACCCTTTATCTTATATTTTCTGTAATTTTCCTTTGATGGAACGCCTTCGTCAAAGCGGACCTTCGCTCCAACGCAGCCTGTGCCTGAGATGTTGGACATGTCAAAACATTCGACGCTGTGGATAGGCATTGAATCCCCTAAAAGCTTTGTCAGCTCCTCAGATATGCCCTTCCATTTTGAACCCTGTCCTGAGTAATTTTTCATATATAGCTCAAGGTTCTGCTCGCCCAGCATCTTTATCTTCTTTAGTCCCTTAGTGGCTCGACTCAATATCTTTACCTTTTTGGATGCCCGCTGCCTTATAAATTCCGTTATTGAGTCGTCGTCTATAATGAACGGAAAGAGAATCTCGTCAGGGACCATATTGCGCATGTAATAATCAACAATAAACCTTACAGCCGACTCAACCACTTCGTCAGACTCGACTGCAAAATTAGCCTGTCCTATCAAGGCACCTGTTCTTAGGAACATTATGTTAAAGCCGATCAACCCGTTCTTTTGGGAGACACTTATGACATCTATATCCCTATCGTCGCCGGGGATCACAACAGCTTGCCCTTCTACAAGGCTCTTTAAGGCTTTTATGCTTTCCCTTGACCTTGCAGCATCTTCAAAATTAAGGCTGTCAGAGGCCATCAACATCTCCTCTTCAAATGAGCTTATTACAGCGGTGGTTTTTCCCTTAAGCACCGAGATAACCCCATCCAATATACCTTGGTATTCCTGTCTTTTTATAAGGCCACAGCATGGAGCCATACATCTACCGATCTCGTAATTGACACAAGGACGCTTAGCTGTCTTAAACACTGTGTCCGAGCATTTTCTGAGAGGAAAGGCTTTATTCAACGCATTCATGAGGCCTTTTAAACCCCGAGAGCCTGTATAAGGCCCAAAATAAAGTGAACCGTCAGGGCTGACCCTTCGAACGAACTCAAGGCGCGGCCACTCATGTTGGGTATTGATCTTTATGTATGGATACGCCTTGTCATCCTTTAATTGTATGTTGTAACGTGGCTTATACTTCTTAACAAGATTAGATTCCAGTATCAGCGCTTCCACTTCATTAGCAGCCCTTATCACTTCAAGCGATGCTATGTGGCTCTGCAGGGCCTTTAGTTTTGCATCAGCTTCCTTTGCAACGTAATTCTTAAGCCTGTTCCTTAGGTTCTTGGCCTTACCGACATATATAACTATCCCGTCGCTGTTCTTGAACACATATACACCAGGTGCCGTGGGCGCTTCTTTTATTAAGTTTACAACATTGTCATTCATACTGTTGACAACTATAATACTCCCGTTAAAATGCCCATAGCAACATAATTTGGAGGATAAAATGGATTACAAAAAGCATATAAGAGAAGTTCCCGACTTCCCCAAAAAAGGGATCCTCTTTTATGACATAACTACATTATTGATGGACCCGCTTGTCTTAAAGAACGTAATAGACGACATGACAGAAAGGACAAAGGGTATGAAGATAACCAAGATCGCTGCCGTAGAGTCCAGAGGTTTCATGTTCGGTGTACCTTTGGCCTTAAGACTTGGTGTTCCTTTTATCCCGATAAGAAAACCGGGGAAACTCCCGTATAAGACCAAGCGCCACGAATACACTCTTGAATACGGAAAAGACTCTGTAGAGATACATGAGGATGCAATAAACAAGGACGACCACATACTGCTGATAGATGATCTTCTTGCTACCGGAGGTACCATACAGGCCTCAGCCGATCTTGTAAAAGAATGTGGCGGCAACGTTTGTGGCATGATGTTCGTGATAGAGCTCAATTTCCTTCATGGAAGGGACAGACTGAAAAGCTATAAAGTAGAATCTTTGGTAAGATACGATTCCTAGCAAAATTGTATCCACAACTGTGAATTAAACTATTTCTCATTCAAGGATAAATTATCCTTGAATACTGATTGGTATAAATCTATTTATGTTCCTTTGGTTCCTTGTGCAGACATTCCTTGTTAACGCAAAGGTACTCGTCCTTTTTCTCTTCCATTATCTTGCTACCGCAGGCCGGGCAGACTTTGGCGACGGGTTTGTTCCATATGGCGAACTTGCACTTTGGATATTCTGAACAGCTATAAAATGCTTTTCCTTTCTTAGTCCTTTTTGCACCAAGCTCACCCTTGCCACATTCAGGACAGACGATACCGGTAGTTATTGATTTTGTACCCTTGCATTTTGGATAATCAGCGCAGGCTATGAACTTTCCGAACCTTCCCTGCTTCACTAGCATCGGTCCACCGCACTTTGGACATTTCTCGTCGGTGGTTTCGGCTTTTTCCATCTTTATGTCCCCACCTTCCTCTTTCTTGAAATTCCTGGTCGTCTTGCAGGTCGGATAATCCGGGCATGCAAGGAATTGACCGTGCCTTCCCCATTTTATGATCATTTTCTTTCCGCAGGTTGGGCATGAAACATCCGTAGGAGTTTCTTCCTTTTTTATATCCCTCATGCTCTTTTCTGCTTCTTTTAGGGTCTTTTCAAAGTCGCCATAAAAGGCCTTTAATACCTCTACCCAGCCAAGTTTTCCTTCTTCTATCTCATCAAGGCTTTCTTCCATATCCGCTGTAAATTCGACATCAAGTATTGAGGGGAACGAAGTTATCAAAAGTTCCGTCACCATTTTTCCAAGATCAGTAGGTCTTAACTGGTTGGCCTCTTTTTCCACATAGCCCCTGTCCTGTATGGTTGAGATGATGGAGGCATATGTGGATGGACGGCCTATGCCGTTCTCTTCAAGTTCCTTTATCAAGGTAGCTTCGTTGAACCTTGCAGGAGGCTGTGTGAACTTTTGCTCGCTCTTTATGTCAGCAAGGCTTGCAGTATCCTCTTTTTTAAGTTCCGGAAGTTTATTGGTCCCTTCCTCTTCGTCCTCTTCACGGAACTCCATGTACACTTTTTCATATCCTGCGAATTTTAAGACACTGCCTGTCGCCCTGAAAACATATTCATCCTTTCCGCCACTGATTGTAAAATCAATTGCTGTCTGGTCATACACCGAAGGTGTCATCTGGCTGGCAATAAAGCGGTTCCAGATTAGCGTGTAAAGTTTGAACTGTTCGTGACTCAGGTATTCCTTTACCTTTTCTGGGGTATTTTCTGTGCTTGTAGGACGAATTGCTTCGTGAGCATCTTGTGCACTGCTCTTTGTTTTATAAACATTGGGTTTCTGCGGAGCATATTCATTACCATAAGTATTCCTTATGTAGGAAAGCGCGGCGGCCTTGGCATCATCATTAACTCTTACGGAATCTGTTCTCATGTACGTTATAAGACCGACTGAGCCTTCTTCCCCAAGCTCTACACCCTCGTAAAGTCCTTGTGCTATCGCCATGGTCCTTTTTGGAGTGAACTTTAATTTACGTGAAGCATCCTGTTGCAATTTACTGGTGATGAACGGAGGCAACGGATAACGCTTTTTTTCCTTTTTCTCTATGTCGGAAATAAACACCTTGCCGGACCTTGCTGCAGCCAGGACTTCATCAGCCTCAACCTTTGTGGATACCTCCGGCTTTTTACCGTTCATCTTGAAAAGTTTGGCAGTTACCTTGTTCTTGCTCACAATAAAATCTGCTTCTATTACCCAATACTCGACCGGCTTAAAATTATCTATTGCGGTCTCTCTTTCTACTATCAGTCTTACAGCGACTGACTGTACTCTTCCTGCGGAAAGACCTCTTCTAACCTTCTTCCAGAGTATCGGACTTATCTTATAACCGACGAGCCTGTCCAATATCCTTCTGGCCTGTTGTGAGTTGAACATGTTCTCATCTATGTCGTGAGGGTGTTCAATGGCTTCCTTTACTCCCTTACTGGTAATTTCATTGACCAGTATCCTGTGAATCGGCTTTGTATCTTTTTTAAGTTTATTGGCAATATAGTCGGCAATATGCTTTGCTATAGCCTCTCCTTCCCTGTCAGGGTCGGGAGCAAGGAATATTTCATGAACCTTTTTAGCTTCTATAACGATCTCATCAAGGACAGTCTTTTTGCCTTTCATCACGACGTAAGTAGGTTTAAAATTCTTTTTTACATCTACGCCCAATTCCTTGGTAGGCAGGTCCATTACATGGCCCACTGATGCTTTTACGGTAAAATTCTTCCCTAGATATTTTTTTATGGTTTTGGCCTTTGCCGGTGATTCAACTACTACCAATGCCTTTGATACTGCCAAATTATCCTCCTAGAACTCATTAAGAATGCGACACCATATAGCAGTGTCAGGTCATTAGTTCAAGTAATAAATGCCAAGCTCATCCCTATTTATATAACCTGCGTGCTCAAGTTCATCAATATTTTTAAGAACTTGCGTCATAGCTTTGCCACTTTCACAAAGAAGTTCGTTAAGACTTGCACCTTGCGGCGGGATCATACTCAAAAAGATCTTTTGTTCCAAGCTTAACTCTTTTATTTTTTTTGAACGTTGATATCTTATGAGTAGATCATAATGGGCGAGGATGTCTTCAGGAGAGCAAACCATAACAGCTCCGTTATTTATTAGGGAGTTAACTCCTTCTGACAAACTTGAGGTGATGGGACCAGGAACGGAAAAAACATCCCTTGAATAACTTTGTGCAATGTCTGCAGTAATAAGGCTTCCGCTCTTTGCTCCAGCCTCTATAATCAACGTCCCCTTACAAAGACCGGCGATTATCCTGTTCCTTTGCGGAAAGTTCTGTTTCAGTACCCGGGCATTTGGAGCAAACTCTGATACCACCAAACCTCCATTATCAATTATCTCCTTATACAGGTGAGAGTTCTGAACAGGGCTAGGTTTTTCTACTCCAGAACCAAGTACAGCGATGGTGTTTCCCTTTGCCTTTAGAGTTGCCTTATGCGCCGACGCATCGACTCCAATAGCCATCCCACTGACTATACAAAATCCGGCTTCCACCAGAATGGGGATGAATCGGGAGAGTACAGCCACCCCATAAGGGCTGACGGCTCTGGTACCGACTACAGCCAACGATGTAGAATTTAATAATGAGAGTTCACCTTTACAAAAGAGCAGTACCGGAAGATCAAAAATATTGTTTAAGCTCTTTGGATAAAATGCTGAACCTGCAGCAACTATAACGATATTGTTCTCATACGAAAAGTCCTGGATCCTTTCAACTTCATCCCAATCCTTAAAGCCAAGCAGCCTCTTACGGAAAAAAGAATATTGTAGAAGTTCATCCTTCCACTCGCCCCAAAGCCTTAACGGATCAAAGTCCGTCAGAGTCAATAACCTAGCTTTTAGCCACAATGGTGCATGTACGAGGGAAAGCGCAATGAAGTATTTTATTGGAACAGAATTATCAAGCGACCTGTATCCCTGTTGCATGCTCAGGTACTTGGAAGATGTACTCCAGTTCCTTTTCCGCACTCAAAGGCGAGTCACTGGCGTGAACTGCATTCCTTTGTTTGGAAGTTGCATACATCCTTCTGATAGTACCTTCCTTGGCATCAACAGGGTTCGTATTACCTATCAGCTCACGTACCTTACGCACGCTGTTACATCCTTCTATGATCATAGCGACTATCGGACCGGAGGTCATGTAATCCACGAGTTCCTCATAAAAAGGTTTATCCTTGTGCTCCTCGTAAAAAGCATAAGCTGTTTCTCTGCTAAGCTTCATCATTTTTATAGCGCGAACGTATATACCGGTCTTTTCAAAATGTTTGATTATTGGTCCTACAAGATTCCTTTCAACGGCATCGGGCTTTACAAGAACTAAAGTCCTCTCGTCATCCATCCGGACCTCCGTTAGGGATACCTATTATAACATAAAATGAGCCCTTTTTGTGATTTTTTATGAGCTTATAGCGAGGATAGGGATAGGACCGTATCTCTGGCCAGTTCCGGGCTGGTATCCGGGAAGTTCTTAAGATAATGAAGACCCCTGGATTCCTTTCTGGACATGGCGGAAGTGACTATTATCTCCGCTACACACACGATATTCCTTAACTCTATGAGATCCTTACTTAATTCATATTTCCAGTAATAGGATTCCGTTTCCGCCTTTATGATCTCTATACGTTTGAGCACACTTTTTAACCTGTCCATACTGCGTACTATGCCCACATTGTTCCACATATTGGATCTTAGTTCATCCCAGTTATTCTTCACCATAACCCTTTCTTCTGGAGACTTGGTCCAAGATGATTCCCACTCCGGAACAGTATGAGAAGGAAGTTCGTCCAACAGTTCATCCTTGATCACTTGAGCGATCCTGGTAGAAAATACCATAGCCTCTAAAAGCGAATTGGAGGCAAGCCTGTTAGCACCATGTAGACCAGTGCAGGCACATTCCCCACAGGCCCAAAGACCTTTTATGCTGCTACGCCCTTCAATATCAACCCTTATTCCGCCACAACAGTAGTGTGCAGCGGGAACTACCGGTATCCACATTTTAGTTATATCTATACCGTGCTTAAAACATCGTTCGTAAATATTCGGGAACCTTTGTTTGGTAAAATCGGGGTCCAGGTGTGTAACATCGAGATAAACACAGTCAGCACCGGTCTTTTTCAATTCCCTATCTATGGCCCTTGCAACTACATCCCTTGGCGCAAGTTCCATCGCTTCATGATAGTTCTTCATGAAACGCTCTCCTTTTTTTGACCTCAATATCCCGCCTTCCCCTCTTACAGCCTCTGTGATCAAAAAATTCTTTGCCTCAGGATGATATAAACAAGTTGGATGGAACTGGTAAAATTCCATATTGGCTATTTGTGCTCCAGCCCTGTAAGCCATCGCAATACCATCCCCGGTGGCAGAATCAGGATTACTTGTGTAAAGGTATGCTTTACCTGCACCGCCGGTGGCAAGCAGCACTGCCCCACCAACAAAGGTCTTAACAGCGTGAGAGGACTCATCAAAGACATAAACTCCGCCTATGGAACCATTCGGCATTGCAATAAGATTAATGGCTACACTATCTTCAAATATATCTATATTATTTCTTCGTCTTACATCAAAGGTTAACCTTTCTATTATGGCTTCACCAGTCATATCGTCGCTGTGATAGATCCTTCTGTGCGAATGGCCTCCTTCTTTTGTAAGATCAAAATTATTTTCATCAACAGCCCTAAGTTCCCTTATGGAAAAATGCACTCCTATGTCCAAAAGATCCTTGATGGCTCCAGGAGCGTGCTTTACGCAATAATCAACGACCTCTCTTTTACAAAGGCCCACACCCACCCTTAAAGTGTCCTCTATATGTGAGGCAAAAGAATCACTATGATGTTCCGGCGAAACAGACGCTATGCCACCTTGGGCTAATACGGAAGCCCCTTCTCCCAAATATTCCTTTGTGATAATAGCTACTTTTAATTTTGGGTCTATATGGCGAGCCGCATTCAGTCCAGCTATACCGGCACCTACTATGATAACGTCGTAATACATTTTATCTCTGTCTATTCCACTGTATCATGAGCAAGAGCAGTAAAACAGCCTCTAAATAAGCACCTGATATGCCAAAAATGCTTGGGTAAGCTGATTTATTCAACATTACTAATATAGAGAACATGACCGCTATAACGAACCCGGCAAATATAACACTTAAAGCAAACACTTTCATCACCGATGTCTTTACATCAAAAAGACTCAAAAAATAGGAGAACCCGAATACACACAACATTAGTATGGATACAGTGACTGGATAATAGCTCGTACCTATACCACCTACGTAAAAATATCCATAAGCAAAGAACGAAGCTGCTATAACGCCGAGTACAGAAAGAATGTTTATTATACGCATATACTTCACCTCTCTTTGTATTCTCTACCAAACATAACAAATTGTGACAAGCACGTAGTTTCTGACTTTACGTGAGAAAGGATCAGCGCTAAAATGTCGTCTCGACCTTGTGGAGGTGTTTATGATAAATAGATCCTTACCTTTATTATCTGTAATCGTGGTCACTTTTTCCTTATTAAGCTGCAACAGCAACAGCTCCAGCAGCCTTACAGCGGAAGAACTACAGGGACTTGAAGATGAACTCGTTGCCGCAGCCGATAGTATCGACTACAGTTCCTCGCCCGTTATATCGGGGGTATATATTTGTTCAGGAGGAGGATTGATAACATATTCAGGAACCTCATCTATAACACCGACGACTACCTATGCAACAGCAACACTCGATACGGGTAACACTACAACTGTTACCGTTGCCAACTGTACGACTGAGCAAGGCATAACTCTTGCCGGTGATATTACTTTTTCTGCATCCGGTGATACTGGCGGTGTGATCACTATACATTTAACAGGCCCAGGTGTTACTGCAAATAGAATAGATGCTGAAGGAGTTGCTGAACTTATAAAGACTTGCTACATAGGCTTCCAATACCCCGAGGGTACCAGTACTGTGACTGGTAACGTATGCGGTGATGCAGAGGCAGCAGAAATTGGTAGTGGTCTTATAAGAAATTAGACAACTGTACAATAAGAGCCATGTTTTTTATTTGACCTGTTTAATAATAACTAATAATTACAAGTCGTTATACAGTGGCACTAAAATTGCACAAAAAGAAGCGCTATGAAAAGACTGGTCTGCCTTACATTCTTAATGTTCTTAGGACATATAGCTTATGCACAAGTTGAACTCAGTGCGGACGCAGGGATTTTTTTGCACAATGATGAGGGAGACATTCAAACCAGCCCTGCAATAAGGTCCAATATAGATCTGGATAAAGCATGGACTCTTAAAAAACCTTTATCTATAAATGCCGGACTTGACTTAAAATCTTTGTTTGCCCAAAAACAAATTTCTTTGTCTTTCGATAGCAAGCTTTCTTTAGATTACGATCTCTCTAATCAAAAGTGTATAGAGAATGATGAAAAATATATATTAGGGTTGTCTATTTCGCCGTCCGTATTAATAAACCCAATGTTCTTTAAAGAACCATTTTATAGCACTACATTAGGTGTTAATGCAGAAGCCAAAATAGGCATCATGGATATAAAAGTAACCGTATCACCGCTCGAGCTTTTGAACATTAATGATCAATATGCATCTGCATTATGTATGGACCTTGATGCTCAAATATGCTTAGACCTGGATAGTAACGTACCAGATAACAAGCCAATGCTGGATCGTACGAACGGTAATATCATAAACCACCAACTCAAAATAACATGCAATGTGTTTCAACGAAATATCCCTGCTGATCCATACACAAATAACGATTTAACCAAGAT
>CAYVOB010000021.1:0-15070 GCA_964452945.1 uncultured Bdellovibrionales bacterium | reverse complement strand
ACTGGTGCAACGGGAGCTACTGGGCCAAGCTACGGTGCCCTTGTAACTACAGCAGCGGAAGCTTCTGGGGTAAATTGTGCATATGGTGGTCATAAGATACAGACCGGTCTTGATAACGGTGATGGAGGCGGTACAGCGGACAACACTTTGCTTGAAGCAGGGGAGATTGATTCTACCGCTTATATATGCGCTGCTGGAGGGAGCATCCTCTACGTCAACACAAACGACATCACAGGAGTTGCGGGTACAGGAGAACAGACGTTGGGATCATACACGCTACCTGCAAATACTCTAGCCGTTAATAACTCATGTATTGAAATTGATACATTGGTTAGTGTTACAGGTGCAGGTAATACAACAATAAGAGTACGTTTTGGCGCCGGTGCACCGGCAACGCTAGTTTATCAATCCACAACAGCAGCTATGTCTGGAGACAATATTAGGATACTGGTCAAGATATACAGAACAAGCGCAACAACACAGAGAGCAATAGCAACTGCAACAGATCAAACTAACGTTAACCTTGTAAGGGCATACTATGCTACTGCTTCAGAAACATTGGCTAATGCACTCCCAATATATGTAACCGGACAGAATGCAAATACAGGAATAAGATATACAGAAAGGACTTTCGAAGTTAGGTATTGTGGAGCACCAATCTAAGAAGTAGTTCATTTGATGAGCTTAGGATATTTTGTAGAAGGCCGGAACCAATTAAAATTCGTTCTGGCCTTCTACTATAATTGACAACGAATCCACCAGGTGTATAAAAATTAAGCAAGATTGGATCCCTTTTTGCAAAATCACCCAGTGTATCTATTTAATATTATTACATAAATTGAAGGGCATAATTGTTGCATAAAATTAAGGGTCTATAAGGACATTATTTTGCCTTGGAGGATCATTAGAATGAAAAAATTAATGCTTAGAGCTCTTGTTATTGCACTATTGCTTCCAGTATTTTCTGCTTATTCACAGACTAATTGGTTGAATTGGACACTGGGGAGCACTCCTCTTGGATTAACAGCAGGAGTAGCCGCTGATGATTTTCAGATACAGATACTTGGACATAAAGATAGCGGTGTGATCGATGTGTTTTTGACAACGTCGGTACCAGTACTTACTTTTACCGTTAATGCAAATCAGTGGCCTGATGGTAACGTTAAGGTACTTAGCAGCGTAACTAAGTATGACGGTACTCCAGTGATATCTACACCTATGATCGGATTCACTTCCTTCGATCTGCAAGCCGATGAATATAAATTCTATGGTACGGATTTTTGCGTTAATTTTGCAGTAAGTGTTGGCACTGTGGATTATGCAACTGCTAATTTGTGTTATGTTTACACAGCACCTGGGATTGCAAGTCTTACGGCCATTCCGGTCGGCATAGAAGATGTAAAATCAGAGTCAAAGACGTGCAACATAATTGTAAATGGCGACAAGGTCATTATAGAACTAGGCGATAGACACAAGCACATTAATGATGCATCGGTTAGTATTACAGATGTCTCTGGAAAGACCTTATATAACGAGAGCAGACAGGTCGTAAATGGTCTGATAGACGGTATAGATATTCCTGGCAATGGTACAGCAGGGCTATACATCATCAACGTCTACGGAGAAGATGGCAGATACTGCAGCGGTAAGTTCTTTGCTGATTAAAAGGTTTGACTTTTCTGCTCCGTAACCTAGAATCTAGAAAATTACAGCGTTACGGACAAAAATGGAAACTACAGCAAAATTAATCCTAGAAGATAATACAACCTTATATGGAAAGTCATTTGGCTTTGAAAGATCTGTTTCTGGCGAAGTAGTCTTTAATACGGGTATGGTCGGATATCCAGAGACATTGACTGACCCCTCATATAAAGGGCAGATACTTACACTCACATATCCTTTGATAGGGAATTATGGTGTGCCAGGTAGGGAGACCGAGCTTGGTCTTTTAAAGAACTTTGAGTCTGAGAACATACATATATCCGGATTAATAGCAACTGATTATTCATTTGAATATAGTCATTGGAATGCAAAAAAGAGTTTGTCTGACTGGCTTAGGGAAGAACAGGTCCCAGCAATATACGACATAGACACAAGGGCTCTTACAAAACTGCTTAGGGAAAAAGGTACGATGCTTGGTAAGATCGTCATCGGGGATAAAGATACCTCACTGTATGATCCCAACAAGGATAATCTTGTAAGCCTTGTTAGTACAAAGGAAAGGCTGGTTTACGGCGATAAGAATAGTAAATACAGGGTCGTCCTAGTAGATTGTGGTGTTAAGAACAATATAATAAGGTGCCTTGTAAAACGTGGCATCAATGTTATCAGGGTTCCATGGGACCACGATTTTAATAAGGAAGATGCTGACGCTGTATTCCTTTCTAACGGTCCTGGTGATCCTAAAAAATGTGAAATGACTATCCTAAACCTTAAGAAGTCCTTGTTTGGTACAAGGCCGGTGATGGGTATTTGTCTTGGCAATCAGTTGCTTGCTTTGGCATCCGGAGGCAACACCTATAAATTGAAATATGGGCATAGGAGTCAGAACCAGCCGTGCTTGGAGCTAGGTACAAAACGTTGTTATATAACGTCCCAAAACCACGGTTTTGCCATAGAAGATAAGTCCTTGTCCACTGACTGGGAACCATGGTTCATTAATGCTAACGATGGTACCAATGAAGGTATAAGACATCGTACTAAACCTTTCTTCTCTGCTCAGTTCCATCCAGAAGCTTTTGCTGGACCACAGGATACGGAATTCCTGTTTGATAAATTATTAGAGATAATAAAAAAATGAAATTTAAAAAGATATTAATACTTGGTTCCGGTGGTTTAAAGATAGGTCAGGCGGGAGAGTTTGATTATTCTGGTTCTCAGGCCATCAAGGCCATTAAGGAAGAAGGAATATCCACTGTTCTTGTAAATCCAAACATAGCGACTATACAAACGAACGAAGGTTTAGCTGATAAAATATATTTCCTCCCTGTTACGCCGGAATTTGTGGAAAAGGTAATAGAAAAAGAAAGGCCTGACGGTATATTGCTTGCCTTTGGAGGTCAGACCGCCCTTAACTGCGGAGTAGAGTTGGATTCAATGGGTGTCCTGAAAAAATATAATGTTGAAGTGCTTGGCACCAGCATAGAGGCTATAAAGAACACGGAGGACAGGGACCTTTTTGTAAAATGCCTTGATCAGATATCTGCAAAGAGCCCAAAGAGCTTTGCCACGACTAATATTGATGATGCCGTAAGGTGCGCGGAACAGATAGGCTATCCGGTGATGATACGTGTTGCCTACGCGCTTGGTGGCAGAGGCTCCGGTATATGCAAGGATAAAATAGAACTTGAACGACGTTGTAGGGAAGCTTTTTCTGCAGCCCCGCAGGTCCTTGTAGAAGAATGGCTTGGCGGTTGGAAAGAGATAGAGTACGAGGTAGTACGAGACCGTTATGATAACTGCATCACAGTTTGCAATATGGAGAACTTTGACCCGCTCGGTATCCATACCGGTGAGAGTATAGTCATTGCTCCTTCTCAAACATTGACGAACTCGGAATACCATAAACTTAGGACCATCTCCATAAACGTCATCAAGCATCTTGGTATAGTAGGTGAATGCAACATACAATTTGCTTTTGATACAAGGTCAGAGGATTACAGGATCATAGAGGTCAATGCCCGTCTATCCAGGAGCTCTGCACTTGCATCAAAGGCTACAGGTTATCCCCTGGCTTTTATTGCTGCAAAGCTTGCGCTTGGATATTCTCTGGCTGACATAAGCAACAACATCACCAAGGTTACCAAAGCATGTTTTGAACCTGCACTTGACTACGTAGTGGTTAAGATACCAAGGTGGGACCTTAAAAAATTCAAGGCAGTGGATACTCGTCTCGGCAGTGAAATGAAGTCTGTAGGTGAGGTAATGAGTATTGGTCGTACATTCGAAGAAGCTCTTCAAAAAGCTTTAAGGATGGTAAACATAGGTATGCACGGGTTCACACAGAACTCGATTTCCTTTAGTAACATAGACAAAGAACTTGAACAGCCGACGGACAATCGAATATTTGCCATAGGCCAGGCACTAAAAGAGGGGTGGTCAGTCGATGCCATTTACAACAAGACAAAGATCGATAAATGGTTCCTCTTTAAACTGAAGAATATTATAGATGCTGAAAAACAGATCTCCCAAAACGAACTTACAAAACCTGTTATGACAATGGCTAAAAAACTTGGTTTTAGTGACTATCAAATATCAAAGATAAAAAAAATAGACCTTCTTTCTATAAGGAAATTAAGAAAAGAACTTGGTGTTACGCCTTTCGTAAAACAGATAGATACTCTTGCTGCGGAATATCCTGCAATGACCAATTACTTATATACAACCTATAATGCGACTGAACATGATGTTGCACCTTCAAGCAATAGTGTCGCTATTCTTGGCAGTGGTGCTTATAGAATAGGTAGCAGCGTAGAATTCGACTGGTGTTGCGTTAATGCTATTACAAGCACCAAAAAGGCCGGATACAACACTATAATGATAAACTACAACCCTGAGACCGTCAGCACTGACTATGATGTATGCGACAGATTGTATTTTGAAGAAATGACCTTTGAACGTGTTGTTGATATTTATGAGTTCGAGGATCCCAAAGGTATCATCCTTTCAATGGGCGGACAAATACCTAACAACCTTGCTATGAGACTTCATGAACTTGATGTAAGGGTGCTTGGTACTGCACCGGAGGATATTGATAGGGCGGAGGATCGTCATAAATTCTCTGAGCTTTTAGATAAGATAGGTGTAGAACAACCTGACTGGAAGGAGCTCACAAGTATTGAGGAGGCAAAAGTCTTTGCCAACAAAGTAGAGTATCCTGTTCTTATAAGACCTAGCTATGTTCTGTCTGGTGCAGCGATGAATGTGGTGTGGGACGATGAATCCCTGGAGAGGTCCTTAAAGGAAGCATCGGAAGTGAATGCAAAATATCCTGTGGTGATAACAAAATTCATAGAGAACTCAAAAGAAGTTGAAGTGGATGCTGTGGCTAAGGACGGAAAGATACTTATATATGCAATTACCGAGCACGTAGAGAATGCAGGCATACACAGCGGTGATGCTACCTTAATGCTTCCTGCGCAAAGGTTATATATTGAGACAACAAGGAAAGTAAAAAAGACTGCCCGCGAGATCGCAGCTGCTTTAAAAATAACGGGGCCGTTCAACATACAGTTCCTTGCAAAAGAGAATAATATAAAGGTCATTGAGTGTAATTTAAGAGCTTCAAGGAGTTTCCCTTTCTGCTCAAAGATATTCAAACATAATATGATCGATATTGCTACGATGGCGATACTTGGAGAGGATGTAAAACCAGTGGAAAAATCATCACTGGATCTTGACTACGTAGGGGTAAAGGCAGCCCAATTCAGTTTTTCGAGGCTAAAGGGTGCTGATCCTATATTGGGCGTAGAAATGGCCTCTACCGGAGAGGTTGCATGCCTTGGACACGAAATAAATGAAGCGTTCCTTAAGGCATTCATCTCTGTGGGGTTCAAGGTCCCCAAAAAGGGGATACTTTTGTCCACAGGACCTATGGAGAGTAAGATAAAATTCCTTAGTAAGGCTGTTAAATTAAAAGAGATGGGCTATGAACTTTTTGCGACACCAGGGACTAACGGCTTTTTAAAGAACAACGGTGTGGAAACGATACTGCTGCACTGGCCATTGGACAAAAAGAACCCTAACGTAAATGACTACCTTGTGAACAGAAAGATAGATCTTGTTATAAATATACCAAAGAACAATCAAAGGCAGGAACTCGAGAACGATTATGCAATAAGAAGGACCACTGTTGATTTTGAGATACCGCTTATAACAAACCTCCAAATAGCCACACAGATGGTGGACGCCATAGAGTACTATAAGACCGGCCAGATGGAGATCGCTCCATGGGGAGAGTATTAACTATTAAGCACCGGTACTTTTTATTTTTCTAGGATCTTTCTTTCCTTATCAAGATTTCTTTTACTGGCAGAAGCCTCGCTGAATTTTTCTCCATAGCGTGCCTTTAGTTTATTTATGTTCTTTTCCATTACTTCATCAAATTCAACACCAAGTTCGTCAAGTATGATGGCGCAATACCACATGAGGTCTCCCACTTCTTCCACTATGTTAACGGTATCTGTTTCCTTACCATAAAAAATATGTTTTTTTAAAGCATCCAGTAGTTCTCCTGCCTCTGTGGCTATTCCACAAGAACCATGTAACAGCCTTAAGGTGCGTTTATCTTTTAATCTCGAAGCTATTGCATCAAAATCCTTGGATTCTGTTTTTAACACCAATTCCTTATACAGCTTTGTGTTCATGATTATTAGAAACCTCCGTCTAAGTTAGTTTTGACACTATATTATCGTGTCTAAACTCTGTCACTAGTATTAATAAAGTCTTGATATAGACGGGCCTGATGGTATAGATATTAGATATCATTATGTTTATATTTGTCATCGTATCCTTGTTCATGCCCCTTCATGCTGTAGAAACGCTTACCTGGGACTCCTGTGTACAGGAGGTCATAACGAACAACTTGGACCTTAAGACCGCAAGGGAAAATGTTAATGTATATAAATACAGAAGGAAGGGACTTTGGAGCGAGTACATGCCTGAAGTCACAGCAGGCCTGAACACAAGTTATAATGGAGGTAGTAATGCTTCCGGCAATAATCCTTGGTACTCAGCCTCTTTAACAGTAAGTCAGAATATATTTAATGGGTTCCAGAGCGTAGGCAAGCTAAGGGAGTCAGAGGGAAACCTTGAGGCCAAAGAAGCAAGTTACCAGTCAGCCAGAGCAGCTGTAGGTTATAATTTGATGGTCGCTTATGCTCAGGTACTTTATGCAAAGAACTATGTGAAGTTGAGCCAGGATATAATCAAAAGACGAACAGAGAACCTTAATCTTGTTAAGTTGCGTTACGAAGGAGGAATGGAGAATAAAGGTTCCTATCTTTTGGCGAAGGCAGCATTGGAAGAGGCTGTATACGACCATGAACAGGCCATGCGGCTTTTAGAGTCATCAAGACAACAGCTTTCAACAGTGCTTGGGAGGAAGGGTCTTGCTGCCAACCTTGATATTGATGACAAAATGCCAAGTATAGAGCCTGAAAATAATATCGATCTTGAGCAGCTTGCTTTACAAACACCACAATACAGGATAGCACAGGCTCAAGTAAAAATAAGTAAGGCTGGACTTACCATATCGCGATCTAATTTTTATCCATCTCTTGATTTTGTAGGTTCTGTAACACAACAGGGAACAAGGTGGCCGTTCCCTGATAGCGGCTGGTATGCAATGTTGGGTCTTACCTTTCCTCTGTTTAACGGGGGAAGCGACCTTTTTGCTACATATAGTTCTGCATCACAACTATCTGCATCCATGTTCAGTAAGGATCAGACTGACCTTCAGCTTTTGTATGAACTTAGAAGCGCTTATAATTCCTTTAAGGATTCAATAGCAAGGGTAAAAGTATATGAATCATATGTGACCGCCGCTTCTACTAGGGCACTTATAGCAAGAGGGAAATATAATAACGGGCTTATGCAGTTCGAGAACTGGGACATAATTGAGAACGATCTTATCTCCAAACAAAAGACCTCCGTCCAGACGGTTAGAGAACGCCATATTGCAGAGGCAACGTGGCTGAGAGTACAGGGAAAAGGAGTCATACAATGAAAAAGAGAAGAAAATACACCATAATCATATTGTTAGTATTGTTGGCTGTGACCACTGCTTTTTTTATTCTCAAAAAAAGATCTAGTAAGGAAGAATACAGAAAAGTTTATGTTACCGTTGGCGATATAAGGGTAACAGTACTTGCTACGGGTACTGTCGAACCGGAAAATCGATTGGAGATAAAAGCTCCGGTACCCGGAAGAGCCGAAAAGATACTTGTTAAAGAGGGGCAGTTCGTTCAAAAGGGTTCGGTGTTGTTAGTGATAAGTTCTACAGAAAGAGCTGCATTAATAGATGCTGCCAGAGGTACTGGAGGAATAGACGAGCAAAAGAAGTGGGAAGAATACTATAAACCGGCGCCAGTGTTAGCCCCTATAAGCGGCACCATAATCGCAAGGAACGTGGAACCGGGTCAAACCTTCACGACTGCAGATGCAATACTTATCATGTCAGATAGATTAACAGTTAAGGCACAAGTGGATGAAACCGATATAGCAAAGATACATCTTAAACAAAAGGCCGATATAATCTTGGATGCATACCCTAATGAAGTGATAGCTGCACATGTTGATAAGATCGCTTACGATGCAAAGACCATAAACAATGTTACTACATATATAGTCGACGTATTGCCTAATAATACACCAAAGTTCATGCTGAGCGGTATGACCGCTAATGTAACCTTTCTGATCGATAATAAGGAAGGGGTGCTCTTGCTACCGACAGAGGCTGTTAAGAACAAGAATAATTATTTTTATGTTATTACAGAGGGATCTAAGTCAGGCGATATCGTGGAGAAGAAGGTAATAGCGGGTGCTACAACCAATGACGGCAATAGCGTAGAGATAATTTCGGGTCTGTCAAAGGACGAGGCTGTTCTTATCCCTAACCCCAAGGCAAAGTCAAAGCAAACAAATCCTTTTATGCCTAGCAGCAGGAAAAGGAACTAATGGTCATCGAATTAGCGAACATCTTTAAATCATACAAGATGACGGAAGAAGGTCTTGTTGTATTAAAGGACGTTTCCGTTAATATAGAGGCTGGAGAGTTTGTCTCCATAATGGGACCGTCGGGTTCAGGTAAATCCACTCTGCTTAACATAATCGGTCTTCTGGATACGCCTGATTCCGGTTCTTATAAGATATACGGCAGAGAGGTTAGCGGGCTTAACGATGATGAGCTTGCCATCCTTAGAAGGGACGTGTTTGGATTTGTATTCCAACAATTTAATCTATTACCAAGGATGACTGCTCTTGCAAATGTTGAACTTCCTCTACTTTATTCCAGAGGTTATCTCAATCCTAAGTCAGCAAAGACTACGCTGGAGCAGGTCGGACTTAGTGAGAGGATGTTACATAAACCACAGCAGCTTTCTGGCGGACAGCAACAAAGGGTGGCAATAGCCAGAGCCCTTATAAATAATCCTAAGATTATACTCGCTGATGAGCCTACTGGTAATCTTGATTCTGCAAGTGGCAAGGAGATACTGGCTATATTAAAGGATCTTAACAAGCAGGGTATAACCGTAATTCTTATTACTCACGAAGAGAGCATAGCAAGACAGGCTGATAGATTGATAAGGATACACGATGGTGAGATAAGCTCCGATGAACGTTTGAATAAAAGCATAGCTGTAAGCAGCGAGCACAAACATACTTTTAAAAGAGAAATGACGCCGTTCAGCTTTTCTGAACTCACAGAACATCTTAAGGAAGGAGCTAAGACACTTTGGACCAACAAGGTAAGGACCAGCCTTTCCATACTGGGTATACTCATCGGTGTAGCCGCAGTTATTACAATGCTGGCGCTGGGAAGCGGAGCTAAAAAAGCGATACAAAAACAAATGGCAGCCTTAGGTTCTAATTTGATAGTGCTGCGCCCAAGCCACTTGAGGGTAGCCGGTCGTTATACTGACGACCCCGCTTTCCGTATGAATGTTGAAGATGCAAAGTCTTTTGAGAGAGAGATCTCTTATATAAAACAAGCGTCCCCGGTAGTCTATGGTAGTGCACAGGTCACATATCTAGATAAGAATTGGAATACTCGTATAGTAGGTGCAACAACATCTTATTCCAAAATGCATGCTTCTGAACCGGAACTAGGTAGATTCTTTACTGATCAAGAGAATTCCACTAGGAGCAGAGTGACGGTAATAGGAGATACGGTAAAAAGCCAGCTGTTCGGTGACACGAATCCTGTTGGTGAATTCATAAAAGTAAACAAGGTAATGTTCCAGGTCATAGGTTTGTTGCCGGAAGCAGGAGCAACTGGATTTAGGGATCAAGACGACGTTATCATTATGCCTATTGCAACAGCGATGTACAGATTACTTGGTCAAGATTATATTGATTCTATCGATATAGAGGTGGCAAATTCTGAAGACACGACCATAGCGCAGGATGCGATAGAGGAATTCGCTATCAGAAAATATAATATTCCGCTGTCGCAACAAAAAGATGCTGTTGTGGTCAGGAACATGGCAGATATACAAAAAGCGATGTCGCAGACGAGCAACGTCATGTCCATGTTACTTGCAGCAATTGCTGCAGTATCGTTGTTAGTCGGCGGTATAGGCATCATGAACATAATGCTTGTGTCAGTTACAGAAAGGACCAGGGAAATAGGATTAAGAAAAGCGGTAGGTGCAAGGAGAAGGGACATAATGTCCCAGTTCCTTACAGAAGCAGGTGTTATAGGTCTATTCGGTGGCATATTGGGTATAGCAGTTGGTGTTTCTGCAGCATTTTTGATGACGGCTGTTCTTGGCTGGACAATATATGTTTCTGTAAGTTCAGTTATTTTGTCTTTTGTTTTTTCTGTTTCCATAGGTGTTGTATTCGGTATCTGGCCCGCAAAAAAGGCTTCTGCTTTGAATCCTATAGATGCTCTAAGGAGCGAATGAGCTCCTTTTATTCAAACATTGCTCTTAGTATTGCCCATGAACTGTGTATGGAGCGGAAGTGGGTGCCGATCTGTTTGGAATAGATCGTCTGTACCGGTACCTTTATGACATCTATGCTGGACCTTAGCAAATAAACAAGTGTTTGGGTTATATATTCGAATTGCTGGCCGTTCAAAGCAAGCAGGTCAGGTATTATCGATGCTGGAAAGGCCCTTAAGCCGCACTGTGTATCCGTTATATATCTCCTTCTAAGTATCAGGAACAGGAAACTGGCAAATATGTTGCCTACGAAATTGCGCACAGGCATCTTAAATGGGCTTATCTTCCTGATGCCCAAGATCGCGGCTGTTGGGTTTTCTTTTAATAGTCCTGCCATCATTATTGTATCTGAGGAAGAATGTTGCCCGTCACAGTCAACAGTAATGACCCCTATACTGCTAAGATGGTTCTGTTCAACGTATGCTATTCCCGTCTTTATGGCCGCGCCAACCCCTCTGTTGATAGGATGGTTTAAAACGGTGGCCCCCTGTTCAGATATCTTATTAAATAGCTCCTTGTGCTCCTTGGAGCTGCCGTCGTTGACTACAACTATCTTTTGTATACCGCCTGTCTTTAACTCATTTATGAATTGTATGATGGTTTTGGGCGGGTTAAAAGCAGGGATTATGACACTTACTTTAAATAATTGAGGAAATTGTCCTACCGTGTTATTCTTTTTCATAATGGCAAATAAAAACTGGCTTTTTACGTCTACCGCCGCTCTTATTCTTCTTCTGATAATACTAGCCTATATGAACCACTTTGACAATGGCTTTCATTTTGACGACTGGCATACTGTACAGGAAAACCCATATATAAAAAATATCAAGAACATCCCGCTGTTCTTTACTAGTTCAAGTACTTTTAGTGTACTCCCACAACACCAATCTTATAGACCACTCCTGGAGACGACCTTTGCAATTGACTATTGGATCGCAGGAGGCTTAAAGCCCTTTTACTTTCATATGACATCGTTCCTGCTTTTCTTGCTGCAGTGTACACTCTTATACTTCATCTTTTTTAAGGTTCTCAACAATGATCGCTATTTTGCACTTTTTGCTACAGCAGTCTATGGCTTGCATACAGCAATGGCTGAAACAGTTAATTATATAAGCGCCAGGTCCGATATCCTGTCTACCGGTCTCATCGTTCTTGCGCTATTCCTTTATATATACTCTAAATTATCTAAAAAATATTTTTTATACCTTATACCGGCTGCTTTGGCTATCTTGACAAAGGAAACGTCGCTGGTATTCCCTCTTTTGTTATGGGCTTATATAGCCTTTTTTGAGGAACACGAACGCCCTCTATGGAAATTGTTGTGGCCATCGGTGCTTACGTCGTTAGCAGTGGGACTGCTTTGCTATTTTATGCTGGCAAAGGCATATGAGCCAAGTTTGTTTGATCGCTGGGAATATATTTTAAGTCAACCTTATGTGATATTGCATTATTTCATTTCATTCATATTACCGCTGAATTTGAGCGCTGATTCAGATTGGACCGTGGTCAAGAGTCTGGTTGATGAAAAAGTGATACTTGGTGTTATTTTTATGGCAGCTTCGTTTGTTCTCATAATGTTCACTGCCAAGAGGAAGAATACCAAACCTGTTGCCTTTGGGTTGCTGTGGTTCTTTATTGCATGTTTCCCTACTTCCAGCGGTGTAGTTCCTTTGGCAGAAGTGGTTAATGACCACAGGATGTATTTCCCATTTATAGGTCTTGCCTTGGCAACGTCATGGTTGATGAGATCACTTTTGATGGAATTTAAATCCTCAAAGCTCCGCTGGATAATACCGGTGTTCATGGCCCTGTTCCTGCTTGCAAATGCCATGGGTGTCAGGAACAGGAATAAGGTCTGGTACAGTGAGGAGACCTTGTGGCTGGATGTTACTAAAAAGAGTCCAAAGAATGGAAGAGGACTGATGAATTATGGACTCACCCAAATGGCAAGGGGCCAGTATGTTATAGCAGAACGTTATTTTAAGGCCGCCCTTAAATATACACCGTATTACCATGTTCTCTATATCAACCTTGGTATATTGAAACAGGCCCAGGGAGATATGCTCAATGCGGAGCAGAATTTTGTTACAGCGATAAAATATGGTAAGAATTATTATGAGCCATATTATTACTACTCGGAGTTCCTGCGGATATCATCAAGAGACAAGGAACAAGAGGACAATTTGAACAAGGTGATACAATTGTCTCCTTCATATATGAGAGCCAGACATTCGCTGATGAGCTTGTATAAAGACCAAAAACGCTGGAGAGAGCTTGAACCCTTTGCAAGAAAGACCTTGGTCTTAGATCCTGGCGACGAGATGTCCAGAGCCTCATTGGCTTATATAGATAAGCTTAGGACTACAGCGGAACAACTGAATGTTACATTAAGATATTCCAAGGATAGAGTAGGATATATCAGCCTCAGTGGGATCTATTATCAGCTTGGAGACTACCAAAAGAGCATAACGACTGCTCAGGATGCGTTAGAGACGTATCCTGATCTAGATGCTGTGCGCAAATATCTTTGTTTGAGCTACAAAGCCATGTCTTATGACAAGATGCCCAAGTGGTGTGATCGTTACCTGTAATATTTCTTTTGTACCTGCTTTTTTTGGTCCAGGTCGATTTTTACATATTTGTAGATATCACCTACCAACACATGCGGTTTATAATTATATACATAAGGTTGAGTAAGGCTTATCTGTACGGGGTTTACTAACGGTATTATGATCGCCTGCTCAGCTATCATATCCCTCATCTTGTTTATTATACGTAATTTTTCTGTTCCTTGAGTAAGTTGTGATGCTCTTTCGAACAACTTGTCGAATTCAGGATTATTGTATCTTGCATGGTTTGGTCCTGGAGAGAACGCCTTGGAATAGAAAGTCCTCAAAAAGTCTTCGGGGAAGGGAAGGTCTGCTCTCCACTTGAGCGATACTATCTGGAAATTCCTTTCTTGTTCCAACTCGTTCAACAAGAGCCCAAAGTTCATGGCGCGGATGCTTATCTTGACCCCAATATCCTCCAGCGATTTAGCAAAATGTTCTGCCATTTGTTTTGAAGCTATTGAGTCCGGTATCAACATCGTTATAGGAGGCAATCCCTTTCCGTTTGGATAACCCGCTTTTATCATCAGGGCCTTGGCTTTTTGTATATTGTACTGTCTGTAGGGGTTCTTGTATGCTGGATCAAAACCAAATATCCCCGGAGGTAAGATCCAGTTAGCGACGTATGCCTGGTTGTTATAGAATAGAGCATTGTGCTTTTGTCCGTCATAAGCAAGGCTGATCGCTTGTCTCAAATATTTATTTTTTCCGACTAGATTATCGTCCATTTTGAAACCATAGAAGTATATATCTAGCTGTGGGGTCCTGATTACTTTTATTCCTTTTTCCTTCAGGTTCTCTGCCAGGTTGTTTCCTGTAGGGAATGCATCATAGTAGCTGTCCTTGTCCAGGGTTACTATATCCAAAAGACCTCGACTAAAGTTAAGCCATCTTGGCTGTTCCTCTACCAGGATGTATCTGACCACTTTTGCAAGGAATGGGAGGTTTGCTCCTGCATCCTTTAGCATTCCATTGTCTTTGTCCTCTGGGGCTCCTTCTGTCGGGTATTTCCCGTGCTTGTAGTTCATATTCCTTACAAGCACTAACTTTGATTCCTTTTCCCATTCCTGCAGTTTAAATGGTCCAGAACCTACAGGATGGAATTTAAAGTCATTCCCGTACTGATCAACTGCTTCTTTGGCGACTACGAATGCATTGGGTCTGGTGAGTATACCGGGAAAGTATACAGAGGTCTTCTTGAGTTGGAATTGTATAGTATACTTATCTACAGCCTTCATACCAGGTATCTCTTGGTCAATATTGAACCCGGGTTTTTTTGAGTCTTTTTTAAATTCGTCGATCCCAACCAGCAGTTCGGATAATATCCCGTTAAAGAATAATCCCTTTGTATATGGAGATAGTAGTCCTCTTTTTATCGAATAAATAAAATCATTAGCGACTAGCTCACGCCCCTTACCCTTGGTCCATTTAAAACATGGATCGTCGGTAAAATGGACCCCCCGTTTTAATTTTATTGTATATATTAGTCCCTTATTACTCACCTCAGGCAGTCCTTCAGCGAGTACAGGATATATCTCAAAGTTGTTCTTGAGATAATGATACTCGTAAAGCCCTTCGTATATCTGTCTGGCTACAGTGTGTGAATGTCTATCAGCTATGACCATTGGGTCCAGGCCCGGTATAACTTCGTAGGAATACACGTTAAGGACGTTCTTTTCTTCTTTCTTTCCAATGGAGCAAGTACTTAGTGTAACGGATATCAGGATAAGACCAAGGAGCTTCCTCATGTCAGCCCTCCAAAAGTTCAGTGTTAACATGTACTAAGCTAGTATT
>CAYVOB010000020.1:0-15260 GCA_964452945.1 uncultured Bdellovibrionales bacterium | reverse complement strand
TGTTTTGCTGTAAGCGACAAGAGGCAAAAAAATAACAAAGAGAAAAATTATGTTTTTCATTTTTCCTCCATTATTATCTTTTTTATCTCTTCAACACGTGGAACCTTCCCTACTACCTTTACTTCCCCATCTATCACAATGGCTGGCGTGGACCATACGCCATAGTCTGTTATCTTGGTAATATCTTCAACTTTGGTGACGTCAGCCTGCATATTTAGCTCTTTAACTGCCAACTGAACAGCATCATAAAGTTTTTTACACTTTGAACAACCCATGCCCAATATTTCTATTTTCATATTAAGCTCCTTAAAAAATCAGATTAAAAAGATATCCCACCAAGAGGATCCCCACCCCTACCACGCCTATAAATATCGCTATCAGTCTTAATTTTAAGACCTTTCTTAGAATGATCATCTCCGGCAAGGAAAGGCCTATGACAGCCATCATAAATGCAAGTACAGTCCCTAAAGCCGCTCCTTTTTCCAATAAAGACTGCACTATTGGTATTATGCCAGCTGCATTAGAATATAAGGGAATACCGATCACGACCGCAACTGGTACAGACCACAAGGCATTCTTTCCCATGATGGATGCCATATAGTTCTCAGGCACATACCCATGTACGAACGAGCCCACTGCTATGCCTGCGGCCAAATAAGGCCAGACTTGATATACGATCTCTCTTATACTATCAAATCCAACATTTATGCGCTCTTTCCAGTTTAAAGAATAACCAGCTTTATGTATGTTTTGAGCGTGACTTTTATAAACCCACTCCTCAATATATTTTTCTAGTTTTAGTTTTCCTATTATCCAACCAGAAAGAATTGCAATAAATAGGCCCGTAGACATGTAAAGTAATGCTATCTTCCATCCGAACAAACCAAACAACAGAACAAGTGCAACCTCATTTACCATTGGAGCAGATATTAAGAATGAAAAGGTAACACCAAGAGGGACCCCCGACGTAACGAAACCTATGAATAGTGGTATTGCAGAACATGTACAAAATGGAGTTGTAACACCCAGTAACGCTGCCAACACATTACCAGTAAATTCTTTCTTGCCAGATAAGATCTTTCTGGTTTTATCCGGGGTAAAAAATGTTCTTATGATCCCTACAACGAACACTATCATAATAAGCAGAACCAAAACCTTGGGTGTCTCAAATATGAAAAATTCAACTGCAGAAGATATCTTTGACGATGGTTCAAGCTTAAGCAAGGAATAAGTGATCCATTTAGATATCTTATCCATCTCCAACAACAGGTATATGGATACCGAAAACAAGAGTATGACCTTTGTAATAGGATTTGTACCGCCTGCCTTTTTGGGACTGCTACAACACTCACTCATTTTTTTATAACCTCACAACATCCGCCTTCTATTTTTATTGCTTTTATATTTACAAGGGCATCTGTTATCTTTTTATGTGCAGACGTAAGTATCCTTGAAACAGTAGACCGATGTATCTTCATCTCTTTTGCAATGTCTTCCTGCTCAAGACCTTTAAGGTGTGAAAGTCTTAGTACTTCAAATTCATCTATGGTCAAAACCACTCCTTCGAGCTCACCGACGGGCTTACATTTGGGTCTAAAACATCTTTCACCTGGATTACATTTAATGAATCTTGTTTTTTTAGGTCTCAAAGCTGGCACCTATGGTTTATTATGCACACACGTGCATAATAAACATTTCAAGACTATAAAGTCAACAGGAATTTGTGCTTAAGAACGACCTTCTTTATCCACGACCATTTCAGTAATTAAGGATCTTTGCTTGTTCATTCTGGCCTTATAATTCACTTATTGCCTTTTCCTGTTACCACATATAAAAGTACTTTAACCCATGGATATTAGCAACAAACCACATACAAGAGAAAAATTCAACGTCGCCTTATCATCCGTGATCGCGGCGGTCTTTTTGACCGGGACAAAGCTCACAGTAGGATTACTCACGGGCAGCTTGGGAATATTGTCCGAGGCTGCTCACTCCGCCCTTGATCTTGGCGCGGCTTTGATGACCATGTTCGCGGTAAGGATATCTGACAGGCCGGCAGACGATGAACATCACTATGGACATGGCAAGATCGAAGGGTTTTCTGCATTTCTGGAAGTGATATTACTGCTCTTCACTTGTGCATACATAATCTACGAGGCTGTTCATAGATTGATAACAAAGGATTTTAGCCTTGACGTCAACATATATTCCTTTGCCGTCATAATCCTTTCCATAATAGTAGACTTTACCAGGTCCAGAGCACTTTACAGGGTAGCGAAAAAGACAAACAGTCAAGCTTTAGAGGCTGATGCTCTGCACTTTTCCTCTGATATATGGAGTTCGCTCGTAGTATTCTTCGGGCTTGCCGCATACAAGTTCTTTGGCATAAGGATGGCGGACTCTATAGCAGCATTGATCGTTTCAATACTCGTAATAGTTGTTTCAATAAGGCTTGCATTAAGGACCGTTGACGTCCTTTTGGACAGGGCCCCCTCACATATGAGAGAGACCATCTATAGCTTGATCTGTAATACTGAAGGTGTTTCCAAGGTTCACAGGCTAAGGTTAAGGACTGCTGGGAATATGGTCTTTACAGACATGGTCATACTAGTTCACAGTGACTTTTCTGTTGATGAAGCACATAAGATATCAAACCATGTTGAACACAAAATAAGAGAAGCTTTCCCAAACAGCGATGTAACGATCCACATAGAACCCGACCAGGATGATTCGGTTGAGCAACAAACATACAGAATGACCGTAGAAAAGATCTTGAATGAACACAGACTGATGTTCAAAAGCTACCATAAGCTGAGCGTTACCTGCTATAACAGAACCCACCTCATAAGTGCACATATACAACTGGACAAGGATTCAACCTTAAAAGAGACCCATGCTGTGTGTGACCATCTGGAGCATGACATAAAGGAAGCCGTCCCTCAAAGTACCGTCACTATTCATGTTGAGCCTTACAAACCACATTAAAAGCCCACGATAGATTTTATATTTGCCAATTAGCCCAAATAACGTTATAAAAAGCGCTCTGAAATCGCTGTACTCGTAGAGGAGGGTCTAATGACAAGTTTGATTGGAGCAAGTACATTTGAAGTAGTGGCTATCTGGGGAGTTTTCTTTGTAGCACTCGTCGGATTGGGTTATGCACTGTTCCTAAGAAAACAAATAATGGTGCATGACAAAGGTAACGAAAAAATGCAGGAAGTCTGGAATGGCATCCGTTTGGGAGCTGATGCATATCTGGGACGTCAGTTAAAAGTGATAATACCTTTGATAATAGTGCTAACCGTTGCATTGTTCTTCTCCGTCTATATAGTCGAGCCAACCAGAGAAGCTCTGGAAAGGTTTAAAGATTACACTCCTAATCAAGTAAAGATGATCATAGGGATAGGTAGAGCTCTTGCGTTCGTACTTGGTGCTGTATTCTCTTTGCTTGTTGGACAATTCGGAATGAGGATGGCCATCCAAGGTAACGTAAGAGTCGCTGCTGCTGCAAGAAAGAGTTTTTCTGAAGCATTAAAGATCTCTTACAGGGCTGGAACAATAACCGGTATGTTGACTGACGGACTTGGATTGCTCGGCGGAACAGTGATATTTATGATATTCGGTATCGCAGCCCCTGATGCATTGTTGGGTTTCGGGTTTGGCGGAACTTTGCTTGCACTTTTTATGAGGGTCGGCGGTGGTATCTATACAAAAGCTGCAGACGTAGGTGCTGACCTTGTCGGTAAGGTAGAGGCTGGTATCCCAGAGGATGACCCAAGGAACGCTGCAGTTGTTGCAGACCTAGTAGGAGATAACGTGGGCGACTGCGCTGGTATGGCAGCTGACATTTTTGAATCTTACGAGGTCACCATAGTCTCTGGTTTGATACTTGGTCTTGCACTTGTTGCGATCACCGGTGAGTTGAAATGGATCATCTTCCCTCTATTGGTTCGCGGTATAGGCGTTCTTTCGTCCATCATCGGAACATATCTTGTAAAGGGTAAAAAAGACGAAAAGCGTGGCAACGCAATGCACGCCATAAACAAAGGGTTCTACACATCAGCAGCGATATCAATGGTGTCGTTCCTGTTCCTTGCTCACTATTATATGCATGAGTGGAGAGCGTTCCTCTCTGTTGGTGTAGGTATTGTGCTTGCAATAGTCCTCGACGAAATAACAAAATATTTTACAGATACTCACTATAAACCAGTTAAAGATATCGCAAAGAGCTCAAAGACCGGTTCGGCTACTTTAATACTCAAAGGGTTGGCTGTAGGTTATGAAGCTTCTGTTTGGCAGATAGTGGTAATAGCGGGAACCATATTCTCGGCTATATTGATATATTGGGGCCAACCAGTTATCTACGTCCTATACGGGATAGCAATGACCGGTATAGGTATGTTGACCCTTACAGGCAACAACGTCGCCATGGACTCTTTTGGTCCTATAGCCGACAACGCTAATGGCATCGGAGAGATGGCAGGCCTTGATAAGGACGCAAGACAAGTCATGGCTGACCTTGACGCTGTAGGTAATACGACCAAGGCGATCACAAAGGGTATCGCCATAGGCAGCGCGGTCATAGCAGCAGTTTCCCTGTTCGGTTCATATTTGACCGACGTCACTAACGTCCAGACACAGATGGGCGTGGCAGAGAGCCTAAGACTTGCCATAACGGGCATAAGGATCTCCGTACCGACCGTTTTCATAGGATTACTACTAGGTGGAGCGGTCCCATGGCTGTTCTCATCTTTGATGATAAACTCTGTTACAAGGGCAGCTTCATTGATCGTTGACGAAGTTCGTCGTCAATTCAAGATCCCTGGACTTATGGAGGGGAAAGTTAAACCTGACTACAAACAGGCTGTAGAGATATGCACGGTCGCAGCTCAAAAAGAACTGATCTCATTAGCTTTGATCGCCGTACTTTCACCCTTGGTCATAGGACTCTTGCTTGGTGTTGAAGCCTTGGGAGGATTCTTGTGTGGCACAATACTCTCTGGTCAGCTACTCGCAGTATTCATGGCTAATGCCGGCGGAGCATGGGATAATGCAAAAAAATCTATCGAGGATGGTTTATTCGGTGGAAAAGGTTCAGATGCGCATAAAGCTTCTGTCGTGGGTGATACTGTGGGAGATCCGTTAAAGGACACTGCTGGACCGGCACTTAACCCGATGATCAAGGTTATCAACCTGATATCACTGCTCGCAGCACCTATCATGATACAGTATCACAGGAATAACCCTTACGTGATCGGTACCATTATAGCTTTTGTTGTGATAATCCTTATATCTATTCTGTATTCAAAACGTGATGTAGTGATGAAGATGTAAAGGGAGGCTACTGGATCATGAAGAAAAAAATTAAATGGTTTGTTGCTGGCGACCTTAATGGATTCTTCGGTTTAATGTTCGACAACATGACGGTTCTTTCTTTTCTGGCTGGTATTCTTATTTTTGTTTTTAAATATCCTGCAGACATAGTGTTTACAAGGATGTTCCCCGGTACCGCCTTTGGTGTGCTATTTGGGGACCTTGCGTACACATGGATGGCAGTAAAGTTAATGAAGAAGACCGGTCGTGACGACATAACAGCAATGCCTTTGGGGCTGGACACACCATCTACAATAGGTATCGCACTCGCAGTATTGGGCCCTGCATTCCTTGCATTAAAAGGACAGGGAATGGATGAAAGATCCGCAGCAATGATGACTTGGTATATAGGGATGGCGACCATGGTCATGATAGGAGTGGTCAAGTTCGCGCTTTCCTTCATAGGCGGCTGGGTTCAAAAAATAGTCCCTGAAGCAGGATTGCTTGGCTCTCTTGCAGGAATAGGACTTGTACTTTTGGGTTTTGTTCCGCTGGTAGAGATATTCAGTCTTCCTATAGTTGGGATGATCGCTCTTGGACTCATACTCTATAACCTTGTAGCTCACATAAAATTACCTTGGAACCTTCCAGGTGTCTTTGTCTCCGTCGTTGTAGGAACGGCGTTATATTACATATTGGGGGCATACGGAATGCTCGGTGAAGGGATAATCTTTGCAAACCCTGCATCAGACCTCCACTTTGGATTGCCAGTACCGACGCTGGACTTTGTACAGGGAATACCCTTGGCACTCAAATATCTGCCAATAGCTATTCCTTTTGCAATATTGACCGTCGTTGGCGGTATTAACGTAACGGAAAGTGCTCGTGTTGCTGGAGACGATTACAAGACCAGGGACATCCTGCTTGTAGAGGCTATTGCAACTCTTTTAGCTGGTGTTTGCGGTGGTGTTGCACAATCAACCCCATACATAGGACAGCCTGCATATAAGCACATGGGAAGCAGGATCGGTTACGCGTGGTTAACAGGACTCTTCATTGGATTGGGCGGGATATTTGGTTACGTTTCATTCTTTGTTGAACTGATACCTCGCGCTGTCCTTGCCCCCATATTGATATTCGTTGCCTTGGACATAATGTCGCAGGCATTCATTGCATGCCCTGCAAGGCATGCTCCTGCCGTAGCATTTGCCTATTTCCCGACGGTGGCTAGACTAATGCAAATAAAATTCTCAAACCCAGTGCTCGTAGCGCAGGAAACATTTGCAAAGCTCATGGTCAGTGTGGAAAAAGCACTACCCGAATTGCAGGTCATAGTTGCCCTTGGCAATGGCTTCATACTCACAGCAATGTTGTGGGGCGGTTTTGTTGCAGCTCTCATAGACAGAAAGTTAAAACAGACCACTGTTTATTTATTGGTCCTTGCAATATTCACTTTCTTTGGTGTTATCCATTCGGCGGTGCCAGATGGTAACATGTACTTGCCGTGGAATCTTCCAGGCATAGCTCAACAAATACCTTATCAATTCGCTCTGGCATATTTGATACTTGCAGCAACTATCTTCTTACTGTCATTCACAAAGGAGAGTAAACACACTCATAAGTAGTACTGCTTATTAATATTTGTATAAGGGGAGTACAGTTCTTGTGCTCCCCTTTTTTAAAATAATAAATAATTACAACTAATTGAAAGATGGAACGATCCTTGCATTCGATAGGGTATGAGGGCCTTTTTACTAGCCGTATCTTTAATTCTGCCAGTAACGTTGAGTGCTCAGGATGCAGGGGCAGAGGACCAACCAGATCGCAATAACGATGTACAAACAAGCCCCGTTGACATCCCAGAAGAGATAACCGAAACAATACAAATAAATTTTCCCTTTCAGGATAAAACACTTAAAATAACTTCTGACTTTGGTTACAGACAAAATCCTTTATGTCATTACAAAAAATCAGAGTTCCACAATGGAGTTGACATAGGGGCATGGCACGGCATGAAAGTCTACGCAGCACATTCGGGTCGTGTACTTAAATATGGAGAGAACAGTGCTTCTGGAAAATATCTCTATATAGAATCTGAAGGTGCAACTTATAAGACGGGATATCTTCATCTGGGAGGTAGACCAGTAGAGGTCCTTAAGGTCGGTGCAAAAATAGAAGAAGGCCAGTATATCGGCTGGGTCGCAGGACCTACGGAATATGTTACAGGGCCTCATTTGCATTTTGAATTGTGGACCTTTAATAGCGAAAAGAACGATTTTGAGGCAATTGACCCAGAAGATTATTTTATAGATTATCTAGCTGCTAAATAATTCCACAATACCTTTTCCGCATTAAGGCTATACTGCTCTAACTGCTCGACCGTAGAATTTATTTGATCACCATGCAGTCTATTCAACAGCGTACAACAAATAGCTGCAAATCTTGGAAAGCCCCAATGGTTAAGAAGCCCTACCATCATCGGTGTTTCCATTTCTATATTCTTCACTCCGAATTTTTCTGCCTTCCTTAGCCAGTCCAATTTTTTATTTTCATCGCACATGGCAACAGCACCATCTATCCTGTTCTGTTCTATGTAGAAGCTGTCAGCACCTATGGTCTTTCCTTTAACTATGTTTATGTTTTCCTTAGAGCTCGCTTGTATTATCTCATCAATGCATTTTTCCGGGAATTTTGAACTAAAATAATATTCTTCACCTGCAACGAACACCCTATACGGCTTAAGGTCTGGGAGCACTGATTCAGTCGAGATAACGACGCTGCCAGGCTCTATGCCAACACCGCCACTCGTGCCTACCCTGCACCAAAAGACCTTCTCAACTTCATTTAGATCACCTTTCTTTACAAAATACACCAACTTCATGAGTTCCTGTATGGCTATGGACATGCTAGGCATACCCATCCCGTGAGATGAAAAAAGTACACCGTCGGTATAAAAGACCGTGAACCTTTCATCCTTTGGGAATTTTAAAAGCTTTGCTTTTTTATTTTTATCCGACCAGGTCTTGGCCATACGCGTGATCCTGTGTGGAGAACCACCCAATACTATGGCCTTAAGGTCCTTCATTGAATTAATTATTTCATCTGCACTGGAGATCCCAAAATGGTAAAGATAGTCAACTATCTCACCACTCAAAGCACGGTCAAGATGAGCCTTGTTCATATGTTCAATATTCATCTTGCCACACTCCTTTTTAAGTTGGTAATCACAAAAATGAGTATATCAGGGTGAGAATCAATCGGCTATTTTATTTCAATGTCTTCTACTAAGTAATTCAGTGTCTTATATTCCTCTGGATTGTCACTGAAATAATATGCATATAAGTCACTATCAAGCTACAGTAGCAACTGATTTTGTTAAAAAACTTGAGCCCGTCTAGCCAATACAAACAGATCATGGCATCGAGTACCGTGGCAAGTTCCTGGAATACCTTAAGTCTAAAAGTATTCTCCAAATATTATGTCCGAACTATAAGGTAGGCAAAACTATACTATTGCTCAACTACCCTCAATTCTATCCTTCTGTTCTGTAGCGCCTCTTTTGTCCTTGGTCTATATGGGTAGGTTTCTTTAACTGCAGGCTTTGATGAACCATAGCCTACAGTGCTTAACCTTTCCGAAGCTATACCCTTGTTTACAAGGTATGATTTTACAGATTCAGCCCTTCTTTCGCTAAGTTTTTGATTCAGTTCTTTTGAACCAGACATTGATGTATGGCCGGCTATCTCTACCTTTATATTTGGAAATTTTTCCATCATTTGTGCGTTTTTATCCAGTATCCTTTGCCCGCTAGGGGTTAATTCATCGCTGTTATGCTTAAAGGTTGATCCTTTAAGTGACCCCAGTAGTGCTCCCTTTTTGGGTTCCTCTACCTTAGGCTCTACAACAACTGGCGCGGGTATGGGCGTAGAAGGCTGTATTGCTTGTGGTGCAGGACAATCGCACGTGTTGCATTTTTTTTCCATATTCCAATGACACGCACATCCTGATGCAACGGTAAATAGAACCAATGGCAAAATCAAGTTCTTAATATTGTGTTTGGACATTCTCAACCTCCATTATTGGAACAACAGTCTATCATTAAGCCTTGTAGTGACAAACGCGTCATCTATACCGGTTAGGTTCTCACCAGGTTCAAGAACGCCACTGGCTTCATTGCTTCTTCCAGCCATATAGACGTTATCTGTCTCATCTATGCCAAAAGCAGATGCAATCGTTCTCCTTATATCACCACCAAAATAATCTTCTGCTGTGAAACTGCCACTTGTATTATATTTTTTAATGAATGATTTTTTTGACCCCAAAGACCAGCCACTAATGTAAGTGTTACCCAGTGAATCTACTCCACCACCGACGACTACAGTCTGTGTGGTTACTTTGCCATCTGGTTTTGTTGTCCACTGTTTAACGCCATTAGAATTATATTTTCTGACAAAAGTGTCATAAGTACCAACCATTGTATGACTTATTTCTAAAGGATTAGTTGTCCTACCAAATACGTAAACGTTATAATATTTATCCACCGATACACTTGCAACCTGAACAATACTCGTAGGAATAATAGAGCCTATCAGCCTAGTCCAAACCTGTGTACCATTCTCTGTGTATTTTTTGACATATGCATCACCATCAGAGATCCTAGGCTGACCATCCAACATGGAAACACTACCCCATGAAGAAAGGCTCCCCACAATGTAAACATTGTTAGATTCGTCTATATTTACGTCGTTGATATTTAGATCTGCCCCTGCGAGAGCTGTAAAACGAGTCCATATAAGATTGCCACTAGGCCCATACTTTTGCAGGAAGGCATCTTTGATGCCTATAGCGGGATTTCCAGAAATGGGACCTGTGCTATTGCCTGCTATGTAAACATTGTTGGACGAATCCAGCTTAATGGAGTTAATCTCTGTAGTGTAATTGGGATCGCCTATTAGTTGTGTAGGAGGGACCAAGTCGCCATTGGATTTATATTTGCTAATAAAACCCTGGTTTCCTTTTGTTCCTGCCACGTATACATACTGAGAATTAGCGGAAACGTCATGAGGGATACTACCAGGCATCATCTGCATCCATATCGTATTGCCACCAGATGTATATTTTTTGATAAAGCCGAGGGATGATCCTATTTTGCCAACTGAATATACGTTAAAGTCAGGGTCAACGTCCAGAGAAGTGCTTTGTGTCATCTGTCCTGAAACTCCAGTGAGCCTTGTCCAAGTTGTTTCTAAAGTAACCAAATAATCCTGAGTCGTACCATCAGCCCCAGTAACCGTATAAGTAGCGGGGTAAGTCGTTGCAACTCCACTTGCAGGATCTATGCTTACGCCTGTGTGCATTATTGCTGGAAGTAACAGATCAGCAGGTGTAATTCCTTGAGGGAACCTTCTAAGAGCTATCGTATGGTTCTTCTGGTCTATGGTGCCGTTCAATGACTTTATATCGCCGGTAGAAGGGTGAACAAATGGGACCACATAACTCGTTATCTCCTTAGGACTGGAATCCCTTATCACATTTATGGTGTATGTTGAAGTCTCACCGTCAGCTGAAGTCATTACGACCTCTATTACGTTGCTACCTACAGCAAGGGGAATATCCTGTGAAGGTGTTCCCGAAGCTACTTCTACGCCGTTAACCGTTACAACGCCGTTGGAAAACGCAGGTGTAATATTTATTGAATCAACGCCGAATGGTACATTCATTGTATAGGAATCCACAGCAGGATCGAACCCTATGTCGCCTTCTGAAGTTGTAAGGTTGTCAAAAGACGCAACTACTTGAGCTGGTTCACCGGTTTGATATGTATCGGAATAATTGTATCCACCTCCGCAGGAAAAAAGGACTAAAACAGACAATAGAACTAATAAATAATTTTTCATTTTATAACTCCCTTATATATTGATTATAGTAAATATAGATTTACTGAGTAACGAAGCCCAATGGTCCACTTAAGTTCATATTGGTCTCTCCAGATATCGGACTGCAATATGGAATGTTCAAGCCTGAAAAAAGGAGCAAGAACGTGCCTTCCAAAATCAAAGCCAAGGTCAGCCTCAGTATTTATCTGCATTCCCATCTGCGTAGAAAAAAGCCCCGGCACAGTAGCAGGGAAGTAAAGCTCAAGACCTGTCGAACCATTCAAAAAAAATGCTCTATATCTTATTATTTTGTAAATAAGCTCTGCTCCTAACAATCCATGACCATAACGTTCCATATGCCCGTTTGTTGCCGATGTCATATAATAGACATAATCCTGCTGATAACCTATATAAGTAGCCAACCCTATGCAGTCATTAAGGAAGAATTTAAACCCGGTTTCAAAATTCAGCAGATGATTGCCTTCCTGCTCCAATAAGATGTTGCTGTTGTGAACCTCATATTCCACATTGTCCCTTTGGAACCTTGCAAAAACACCAACATGATCCCTTAGCCTGTAATCAAGTCCAAGTTGAATAGTCGGATGGAACTCAGAGGACAGGATAGTACGATTGGAACTTATATTGTCCAACCCACGTTGCCTCATTGTATTGCCAGCAAAACCTGCCGAAAGTTTTAGTGTACCTTTTTTTTCACCATCATGTTCAAACCCAGTAGCATAACTAGAAACCGTTGCAAAAACAGCCATCAATGATAACAAAAATGATCTATACACAAAAGCCTCCTAATGATTAAAAGCTGAACTATCAATAGTATAGAATGCCTCAATATGTCAAGTATTATATAAGTAGTCCTAAACAGCAATAAAAACTATACTGTCCCCCTTTAAGTCGTTGAAAAGTTGATCCGGAGAATTTTTGGCTTTAAGCAACACATTAAGATGTATTAAAAAGGAAAGAAGGTCACAATAGCATCTTTTGGGGTGAGTGACGGGGTTCGAACCCGCGACGACCGGAACCACAATCCGGTGCTCTACCAACTGAACTACACTCACCACCCATGATAGCCATGGTACGTCCGGCAGGATGAGCTCGGGCTTTACCCTCGCTGATCCTTTAAGGTCGCTCGCGTAAAAATTACGCTCGCCCTTTTTACCATCGGCCGTACAAAATGCATTAGCATTTTGGTACGTCCGGCAGGATTCGAACCTGCGACCTACGGATTAGAAATCCGTTGCTCTATCCAACTGAGCTACGGACGCACGCTGCTAAGCAAGCCAGATTTATATGTTATCTGCCCCAACCTTGCAATATGTTTTTTGCCAGTAGGCCCAATCAGTATATCCTTTTTATCCTCTTACCGGCGTGGCTAACATTATCCATATTGACCTCAACCAGCTGTGGAGTACATTTTTGAGGCTTTCTGCCAAAACAAACACCCAGAGCCTCGTAAAGACAAATATCTTCAAGATCAACGTAACGCTGGACTATGGCCTGCTTCGCAGGCATGTAATATACATTGTGCCCATCAACACCAGCAACGGTAACACCGGAAATGCCCTGTGTTAAAAGAGTCACCGCTGCAGCACCAACTGAACGACCAAAGCTTACATCGTAGGCAGTTGTCTGACCACAACGGACAAGATGTCCGGGGTTAACTTCCCTTATCTCAGGATATTCATACATACCTTCTATGAACATCCCTGTCTCTTTCATAAAGTCTCTCATCTCTTTATCATCATGAAGCCTTTGTTCTATCATCTTCCTAACGTATTTTCCCGCTCCGCTTAGCTTTTTATGTCCAAATGCATCCACTCCGCATGAATCATCCGTAAGACTGCATTCCTTCACATCCTTCATGCCTTCAGCAGCTATTATCAGGTATGTACCTGCTTTAACGTCGCTGTGCCTAACCCTTCTCATGAAGGTCTTTTTATAATGCTCATAAACCACGTCGAAATCAACAGGTATCTCTGGTATCAATATGCAATCAGCATCGGCAGCTATGCCTCCCCTAAAGGCGGTATGCCCTGCATAGCGTCCAAAGACCTCCATTACTATGGCCCTGTTATGTGTCCTTCCTGTGGTCCTAAGGTCACTGGCGAACCTTGCTATACGATTTATGGTCGAGTCCCCTCCGACACTATAGGTCTGAAGGTCAAGGTCCATGGTCTTTGGTGCATGGATACACATAATGCCCTGTTCGCTAAGATCGACCATGACGCTGCCTGTATCGTCACCACCGCTTATCACAAGCCCGTCTATACCGTGCTTTTGCAGCCCCTTCTTTATCCTGTCGAACTTAGCAGGGTCCTTTATCTTGCTTATCTTAACCCTTGAGTGCCCAGCCTCTGAACCTGCTATGTCAGAATTAAAATCATCAAGACGTTCAATGGATAAAGGAATAAGTGTTTCTATGTCCAAAAGATTATACAGCGACGCATAACCATTTGGTATGATCCTGACGTCTATTCCAAGGCTACCAGCCATTTGAGCCACCCCTTTTATTACAGCGTTAAGGCCCCCACAGTCGCCACCACTGGTTATAATCCCTATCCTTTTCATCTTAGAAGACATATGTAACCTCCAGTAAACAGATATTTTGCCTTCATTTTTTAACACTCTTTTCCTTTGCTATAAACAAAAATTGTTGTAAACTTTTGAGCGTAGGAGGACCTGCCATGAAAGCTGATTATAAAAGAAGGGTTTATTTAATTAATAAGGACTTCCAGATCAAGTTCATAATATACACAGCCACCATAGCGCTAATAACCATCGCCACATTCTACGGGATGCTCTACTTCTTCTTTGATGAACTGATCTCGCTTGGTGTAAGATCGGGGTTCCCTGCAGGACACGTCTATTTTAGGTTCATTGCCGACAACAGGAACGATATGATGAACGTGTACTACCCAATAGCCGCAATAGCTGTGTTCGTAATAATATTCGTATCAGGGATGTTCTTCTCTCACAAGATAGCAGGCCCTATATACAGGATGAATACATATTTAAGGTCCATCTCGCTGGACACTCTTACAAGTCCTCTGTCATTCAGGAAAAAGGACTTTTTCCAGGACCTTGCCAGATCTTACAACAAACGTGTCGCTTTCCTTAGGAACCTTGCTACGACCGAGCCGGACAAATTAATAGAGATGCTAAGATATAAAGACGGGGAAAAAAGGGAATAAAGTAACCTTAAGGATAAACAAAAAAGCGCCTTCAAAAAAGGCGCTTTTTTTATAACTAAAAAGAGGAGGACTGACTTTGGAAAGACTAATAAGCTTTATAGGATTACTTTTTTTCACGGGCGTTGCAATACTCTTAAGCAAGAACAGGAAGGCAATTAGTCCTAGACTTATATTAGCTGGAGTAGGCATTCAGTTCGTCATAGCGTTATTAATATTAAAAAGCCCATTGGCGGGCAACTTTTTTTCCTGGACCAGTAAGGCTTGTGCAAAACTTTTGGCCTTTAGTACACAGGGGGCAAGCTTTGTGTTCGGACCATTGGCAAGTTTTGATGTACTTGGCAAATCATTTGGGCCGGAGAATGCATTTATATTCGCTGTGTCAATAAGTGCTACCATAATTTTTGTAGCGGCACTTGTTGCCTTACTGTATCACATACGATTCATGCCCCTCTTAATATCTGGTGTGGGCAAGATAATGCAAAAACTTATGGGAACCACCGGAGCGGAATCAACTGTCACGGCAGCCAATATTTGGTACGGACAAACAGAAGCACCTCTTATAATCAGACCCTACCTCAACAAACTGACCAACTCAGAGTTCATGGCGATGATGACGGCTGGTTTTGGTACCATGGCGGTAGGTGTATTCATAGTATACGTAAGGATGGGGATACATCCGGTACATTTGCTTGCAGCGTCTTTTATGGGTGCTCCCGCAGCACTGGTCATGGCCAAGATATTGATCCCTGAAACAGTAAAAAAATCGGCAAAAGGCGATAACGTAAAACTCGGCAACGAGTACCAGGGTGCTAACTTTATGGACTCTATATGCCAGGGTGCCGGAGACGGAATGAAGATGTCCTTG
>CAYVOB010000019.1:0-15557 GCA_964452945.1 uncultured Bdellovibrionales bacterium | reverse complement strand
AAAAGCCATTTGCGGTACTGTGTGAAATGAAGCAAAATGCAGATTGGCGTCCCCAACGGGAATCGAACCCGTGTTTTAGCCTTGAGAGGGCCATGTCCTAGACCGCTAGACGATGGGGACGCTCTATATAGGAAGCGCCTTAGGACTACCCTTCTATACCCAGTCATATCAATAATTTCAAGTATTTTCTTGGCCCCCTTGACTATTGCCCCCCTCACCACCATATTCCTAATATAAATGATACGTTAATTGGAGAGAGGGTAATGACAGAACACAGTAAAAAGAACGCTGAGGCCAAGGAAGAGGCAATACCAACAGTAAAAGAGACTATGGAAAAAGAGACTAAAGGAAAAGACATGGTGACCGTTACTAAGGAAGAGTATGAAAAACTCATGAAGTCCAAGGAAGCGCAGGACAAACTTTTGTACGTTTATGCAGAGTTTGAGAATTTCAAAAAGAGGACGGCGCGTGATCTACAGCAGCAGATGACCTATGCCAATGAGAAGCTAATAAAGGAAGTCCTTCCTATTATCGATAATCTTTGCAGGGCAAAGGACCATGCTTGTGAGGATGGAAAAAAAACAGAAGAAAGATTCGCAAAATTTTTGGAGGGTATTGATCTGATATTGAAGCAGCTTAAGGATACTCTTGGTAAGTTCGGAGTCGAAGAGTTGAGCTCTGTTGGTGAAAAGTTTGATCCTAACTTTCATGAGGCAATGGAACAGGTTGAATCTGATGAGCACGACAATGGCGATGTGGTTAATGAGTACCAGAAAGGATATATGTTCAATGGGCGAGTAATAAGACCATCAAAGGTCAGTGTAGCTACGAAAAAAAAGAAAGAGGAGGAATAGTTTTATGGGAAAAATAATAGGAATAGATTTGGGTACAACTAACTCTTGTGTCTCCATAATGGAAGGGGGCGATGTAAAGGTTATTCAAAATTCAGAGGGTATGAGGACTACGCCATCTATAGTCGCCTTTAATGAAAAAGGAGAGCGTCTTGTTGGTCAGCTGGCGAAAAGACAAGCTATAACCAACTCTGACAAAACACTTTTTGCCATCAAAAGACTTATTGGAAGAAAGTATGATTCTCCAGAGGTCCAGAAGGCAATAAAGATGTCTCCTTTCAAAATAGTAAAGGCATCCAATGGTGATGCTTGGGTGAACGTTGGTGGAAAGGATATGAGCCCGTCAGAAGTATCTGCAATGATATTACAGAAGATGAAACAAACTGCAGAGGATTATCTGGGTGAGAAGGTAACAGAGGCGGTCATTACAGTACCTGCATATTTTAATGATAGTCAGCGTCAGGCAACAAAGGATGCAGGTCGTATTGCCGGTCTTGAGGTAAAAAGAATAATAAACGAGCCTACTGCGGCTTCACTTGCTTATGGTGAAGATAAGAAGCACAAGGATACAACAATAGCAGTATTTGACCTTGGCGGCGGAACATTTGATATTTCCATACTTGAGTTGGGCGAGGGTGTGTTCGAGGTTAAATCAACTAACGGTAACACATTCCTTGGTGGAGAGGATTTTGATCATAGAGTAATGGATTGGATAGTGGCTGAATTCAAGAAGAGCGATGGTATAGATCTATCAAAAGATAAAATGGCTCTTCAGAGATTAAAAGAGGCTGCAGAAAAAGCAAAAATAGAACTTTCAAACGTTACTGAAACAGATATTAATCTTCCGTTTATTACTGCAGATTCCAATGGACCAAGACACTTGAACATAAAGCTCACAAGAGGTCAGTTCGAAAGACTTGTTGATGATCTCATTGAGCAGACAGTCGAGCCTTGCAAGACGGCAATAAAAGATGCCGGTGTAAGCCTAGACAAGATAGATGAAGTTATTCTTGTAGGTGGTATGACCAGGGTACCTAGAGTACAACAGAAAGTAAAAGAGATCTTTGGTAAGGAGCCCAACAAGAGCGTTAACCCAGACGAAGTTGTTGCTGTAGGTGCTGCAATACAGGGAGGAGTCCTTGGCGGAGATGTTAAGGACGTACTTCTTTTGGATGTTACACCTTTGTCACTCGGCATAGAGACCCTTGGTGGAGTATTCACAAAACTTATAGACAAGAATACAACGATACCTACAAGAAAGAGCCAGGTGTTCACAACAGCAGCAGACAGTCAGCCTGCGGTAAGCATTCACGTGCTACAGGGTGAAAGAGATTTTGCTGCGGACAATAAAACCCTTGGAAGATTTGAGCTAGTTGGTATTCCTCCAGCACCACGCGGAGTGCCTCAAATAGAGGTGGCCTTTGATATAGATGCTAACGGTATTATGCATGTAAGTGCAAAGGACCTTGGTACAGGTAAGCAACAAGCTATACAGATAACTGCTTCCAGCGGTTTGAGTGAAGAAGAAATAAAGAGGGTATTAAAAGAAGCCGAGATGCATGCACAGGAAGATAAACAGAAAAGAGAAAAAATAGATGTAAGGAACCAGCTCGACAGCCTCATCTACAACAATGAAAAGACAATAAAGGAATATGGTGCAAAGTTGAGCGATGGGGTTAAGAGCGAACTTACAGCTGCCAATGATGCAGCCAAGAAAGTTATGGAAAGGGAAGATATCAATGAAATGAAAAGCGAAATAGAAAAACTTAATTCTGTTGCAGGAAAGGCGGCTTCTGAGATATATAAGAGCACTGGTGATCAAGGCGGCGGACAAGCTGGACCACAGGGTGGCCAGGGAGGCCAAGGCGAACCACAGCAGGAAGCTAACGGCGAAAAGAAAGACGACGTAGTTGATGCTGACTACAAAGAAGTATAAAAGAGGCGACTTTTGTCTGTTAAAAGGGATTTTTATGAAGTCCTCGGCGTTGGCAAAAATGCCAGCGCCGAAGACATTAAGAAGGCTTATAGAAAGCTTGCGCTAAAGTACCATCCGGACCGTAACCCCAACAATAAGGAATCAGAGAATAAGTTCAAGGAAGCCACCGAAGCTTACGAAGTATTAAGTGACACGAACAAGAAGGCAAAATATGACCAGTTCGGTCATGCTGGCGTCGATCCAAACTTTGGAGCAGGTGCCGGCGGTGGCGGAGCTACCTTTACAGGCGGCTTTGGCGATTTTGGCGACGTATTTGGCGATATATTTGGAGACTTGTTCAATGGTGGAGGTGGTGGCGGTTTTGCTGGGCAAAGAAGGTCTTCTTCCAGGCGAGGCGTAGACCTTGAGACAAATATGGATGTAAGTTTTGAGGATGCAGCTTTTGGCGGAGAGAGAGAAATGTCTATCGCCTCAGCAAAGGCATGTACGGCATGTGGCGGAACGGGTGTTGAAGGAAGAGGACACCTTGAAACCTGCCCGACATGTAAAGGTAGTGGGCAGGTTTTTGTACGCCAGGGATTCTTCTCCATGGGACGTACCTGCAGCACTTGCGGCGGGACGGGATCAATAAACAAGAACCCATGCAAGACTTGCCGTGGTACTGGTAATGTTAGGGCGACAAAAAAACTCAAAGTAAAAATACCTGCCGGAATAAGCGACGGTCAGACATTAAAACTTGCAGGTGAAGGAGAGCCAGGAAAGAATGGTGGTCCTACAGGTGATCTATATGTTCATATAACGGTAAGACCTCATCCATTTTTCCAAAGACATAACTTTGATGTGCTGTGTGAAGTGCCTGTGACATTCTATCAGGCAGCTGTCGGAGCAGAGATAGATGTTCCGACCCTTGATGGACTGGTGAAGATGAAAGTTCCTGCCGGTACCCAGAGCGGTAAAACATTTAGACTGCACGGTAAGGGTATTTATAAACTTGGAGGGCATACTAGGGGTGATCAGATGGTCCATGTGTACGTTGAAACCCCGGTTAAATTATCAAGAGAGCAGGCAGAACTTCTTAAAAAATTAGAGTCAGGAATGAGTGATTCTTCTAGTCCTATATACAGGAAGTATTTGGATAGCTTGAAGCAATTTAGACGATAATTCGCCACCAGCGGCGGAACAAGGTTCTAAAAAATGAACTACATAAATCCTTTCTTTGTGGTAATCTTACCGCATTATGAAAAAACTAATTTTATACTCTCTGATGATCTTTTCTTTTATGACATTTTTTTCCTGCGCAGAAAAGCAGGTAAAGGGTGTTAAAAAGACAAAAATAATGGCTACAGGGACCGATGCGGGCAAAAAGGAATATAGCACACTTGAAAAGTTATATAACGATAAGAACTATAACGGATATCTAGCCAGCAGCACGATTTTCTATAAAAAATATCCTGACTCAAGATTTGCTTCGGAGGTTATATATAAGAGGGGGTCCATACTTTTAGGTTCGCAAAGATTTGCTGAAGCAGCGGATGAGTTGGATCTACTTACCAGCAATTACCCCAATTCCCCGTATTATAACGGTGCGATCTAGTACTGTGGTATGAGCGAATATAAGAAGGGTGATCTAGACAAAGCGTTATTAGTGTTAGACAAGGCAGATTTTGATAGGAGTGATCTTGATGCAGAAACAAAGATAAAAATACTTCTATTGCAGGGTAATTTATGTTCTTCAAAATCAGATAATAAAAAAGCTTTTGAATCCTTTGCCGATGCCTACGGTCTTTCTATGGACGAAGAGCTAAGGTCAAGGGTTAAAGCCTCTGTGCTTTCTGAAATAGACAAACTTAATAATGACGACCTTGAATCACTTGAGGGAAAATACTCTAATCAGGAGATAGGTTCTTACATCTTGTTCGCCTTGGGTGAAAGATATATTCAAAAAGGCGATAGTGTAAGGGCAAAGGACAAGTTCACAAAGTTCCAGTCATTATATCCTCAACACGAATACTCCGTACAAGTAGAGAATTACATGACAAGGTTAAAGAGCATCGACCAGGTTGATCCATATGCCATTGGTGTAATATTGCCTCTTACGGGAAAAAATGCAGCATTTGGACAAAAGTCATTAATGGGGATACAGCTTGCTGCGGGTATCTTTGGAGATAAAAAGGATTCAAAGCCTCCAGTTAAGCTTGCTGTGATGGATTCACAGTCTGATCCAGAGGTGGCAAGGATGGCTGTGGCCAAACTTGTAACAGAGGACCACGTTATGGCTATTATAGGGCCCCTCGGCAATGATGAAGGTGCTACCACTGCTTCTCAGTGTATGATGTCGGGTGTTCCCAATATAAGCCTCTCACAAAAAGACGATTTGGATGGTCTGGGCCAATATGTGTTTAGAATGGCCATGAGTAACAGGAACCAGATCCGACGACTTGTTGATTATGCTATGGATAAACTTTCCATGAACAGGTTTGGTATCATTTATCCTCAGGATAGATATGGGCAGGAACTGACCAAATACTTTTGGGACGAGGTTATCAAAAAAGGCGGTGAGATCACGGCAGTAGAGTCTTACGAGACAGGACAGACTGATTTTAGGGAACAGGTCAGAAAACTCCTGGGTATATACTACGTAGGTACAAGGATGGCAGAGTACAACGATCTAAAGGAACAAATGTTGGAAGCTCAAGCCCAGGATCCAAAGAAAAGGGATAAGACCAAAGATATTGTCCTTCCGCCAATAGATAGTTTTGATGCACTCTTTATCCCCGACGATGCCAGGATAGCAGCACAAATAGCCCCTTATCTTCCTTACTATGATGCAAAAGGTATAGTATTGATGGGCCCTAATACCTGGAACAGCCCTCAACTAATAAGTAGAGGACAGAATAACGTTAATGGTTCGATCTTTGTTGATGGCTTTACTTCTTTGACCTCCATCTCTGAAAGCAGGATATTTGCAAAGAACTTCAAGGATGCATTCAATGCAAACCCAGGGGTTCTTGAGGCTCAAGCTTACGACGCTATGAATATTGTAATAGCATCCATGAGCAACGCTTCTAACAGGGAAACTTTTAGGAACAACATTTCAAATATCGGTTCATTCACTGGAGCAACTGGCAAAATGAAAATAGAAAAAAATGGTGATATAGATAAGCAGCTTTTTGTCCTTGGAGTAGAAAAAGGAAAAATAATTCTCAAAGATTAGAATTACACTTGAAAAATTTTCTTTTTGTGTGAATATAGCTCTATTAATGTTCTGTTAGTCAAGGGGGTGGGGGATGACTAATAAGCAACGTGATTTTTTCAGAGCTTTGTTATTACGACGTAAAGAAGAACTTTTAGATAGCTCAAGATCGGCATTTAAAGAAATGATGGACCATGATCAGAAACCTTCTGATGAAGGTGATTATGCTGTTGAAGAAGTTAATCAATATTTAACCTGCACTATCCAAACAAGAGATCGTAAGTGTTTGCTTGAAATAGAAAAGGCTTTTGCAAGAATGGCAGAAGGTACTTTTGGTTGCTGCGAGAATTGTGGTGACGAGATCTCTTATGAAAGACTAAAGGCACAGCCATTCTCTTCTCTCTGTGTTGATTGTATGCAAGACATAGAACAGGACCAAAAGAGACTGGCTTAACTACTTGAAATAGCAGGATTATTTTTCTTATATAAAGCCGTAAAGTTTTCCCTGACATTTCCGAAAAGGATATAAGTGGCGATGCACTTATCTTCTTTTTGGAGGTTGTAATGGAAAATAATCTGAACAGGATGCCGATGTTGCCGGTTAGGGATGTGGTGGTATTCCCGTACATGATACTTCCTCTCTTTGTAGGCAGAGAGAGCTCTATAAAAGCAGTTGAAGAAGCAGAGTCAGGTAGCAAACTTGTTTTTTTAGCTGCCCAAAAAAATGTAGCTGACGAATTTCCTACGGCAGACGGTATATATAACATAGGTACTGTAGCAAGTATAATCAGGGTAAGAAAACTGCCTGATGGAAGATTAAAGATGTTGGTACAGGGTATGAGCAGGGGAAGGGTAAAGTCTTTTGATCAAATAGATCCTTTTATAACAGTATCAGTTGAGAATATTGAGGAAGCTGTTGTTCAGCATAGTCTTGAACTAGATGCTTTAATGAGGAGCGTTAAAGAACAATTGGAAAAAATAGTTTCTTCAGGAAGACTACTGAGCCCGGACCTTCTTATTGTGATAGAGGAAATAAAAGAGGCAGGAAAGCTGGCGGATCTCATTACAGCAAACCTTGGTCTTAAAGTTAATGATGCCCAAGGCATTCTTGAGACTATGGATCCTGTTGACAGGTTGTATAAGGTACACGAGCTGTTATCCAGAGAGCTTGAGATAATAGATATCCAGACAAAGATAAACAACAAGACAAAAGAAGAGATCACAAGGACACAAAAAGAATACTTCTTAAAGGAACAGATGAAAGCAATAAAGGACGAGCTTGGAGAGGCAGAAGGGAAAGATGATGATCTTAATTATTTGAGACAAAAACTATTGACCATAAAAATGCCAGATGAGGTTAAAGAGGAGGCTTTCAAACAATTCGAAAGATTGGAAAGGATGCACCCTGATGCAAGTGAAACCGCTGTCATAAGGACGTATCTTGAATGGATAGTAGAGATGCCATGGTCTGTGAGTACAGAGGACAACCTTGACATAGCTATGGCCAAGAAAATACTAGATGAGGATCATTATGACCTTGAAGAGGTAAAAGAAAGGATAACTGAGCATCTTGCTGTAAGTAAACTTAATAACAAGATCAAAGGTCCTATACTTTGCTTCGTAGGAGCACCAGGAGTTGGCAAGACCTCTTTGGGCAAATCAATAGCACGAGCTCTAGGTAGAAAATTTGTTCGTATATCTTTAGGTGGGGTTAAAGATGAAGCTGAGATAAGAGGACACAGGCGTACTTACGTTGGTGCTATGCCTGGTAAAATAATGCAGAGCATGAAGCTTGCAGGGACCAACAACCCCGTATTCGTACTCGATGAAGTCGATAAACTTGGCGCTGATTTTAAAGGCGACCCAAGTTCAGCACTTCTAGAAGTGCTGGATCCGGAACAGAACTTCTCCTTTAGGGATCATTATTTGAACGTACCTTTTGATCTTTCTAATGTCCTGTTCATAGCTACAGCAAATCTTCTTGAGACCATTCCCCCGGCTCTAAGGGATAGAATGGAGATCATAACTTTGTCCGGTTACACCAGCGAGGAAAAAATAAAGATAGCTAATAAACATCTTATTCCTAAACAAAAGAAAGAGAATGGCATGGGTGGTATTGATGTGAAATTAAGTTCAAATGTAATCTTTAAGATCATTAGAGAATATACAAGAGAGGCTGGTTTAAGGACGCTTGAAAGATTGATAGGAAAAGTGTTTAGAAAGTTGGCAAAACTTGTGGCACAGGACAAACCGCTTCCAACAAAAATAACGCCGTCAATGATAGAAAAATATCTTGGTTGTCCAATATATCTTTCTGAAGAAAAGAACGTGGACGATGAAATAGGTATTGCTACCGGTCTTGCATGGACTCAATATGGTGGAGAGATACTATTAGTTGAAGTTGCTTCTGCAAAAGGTAGTGGTTTAAAACTCACAGGCAACCTTGGAGAGGTAATGAAGGAATCTGCGACAACAGCTTTAGGATATGTAAAAACAATGGCTCAAAACTACGGTATCAGCGATGATTATTTCCAAAATAATGAGATACATGTTCACTTCCCGGCAGGAGCAGTGCCAAAGGATGGGCCTTCTGCAGGAATAGCTATAGCCACAGCCATAATCTCACACATTACTGGTAGACCCGTGAACAAAGATGTTGCAATGACAGGGGAGATTAGTCTTTCTGGAAAGGTTTTGGCTATAGGCGGGTTGAAGGAAAAAGCACTTGCCGCAATGAGGGCAGGTATTACTACAATAGTAGCACCAGAATCAAATAGAAAGGACCTTGTAGAATTACCCAAGGAGTATAAGAAAAAGATAAAGTTCATATTTGTTGAAAGGGTAGAACAGGTAATGGAAACCGCACTTTTATCCAAAAAGATAGAACATATGGACTTTTACAAGAACCCAAGGAAACACATAAAGGCAGTTGCGTAGTTTATCGTCCTTGTTAAATATTACAAGTCCCCGTGTTTTTATGGTATAGTTTTGATACGGGGAACGGGTAATGGCCAAAAAATTCAATCTGAAGATAATAGAGGGCAATAATGTTGGCGAGGTGTTTGAGGTAGAGGAGAATGTACGCTACGAGATCCGTCGTATGCCTCCTGAAGGGATCCCTTCCAATATAGACAGAAAGGCCGCTATATTTATTACAGACCTTGAGGCATCAAAGCTTCATGCAAGCCTTACTATTATAGGCGGCGAACTTGTAGTACAGGACCTGGGAAGCACTAACGGTGTCTTTGTAAATAATAAGAAGGTCAAAAAATCACTTATTGTCAATAATGATAGGCTGAAGATAGGTACGACTATATTCATGGCGACAGCTATTACAGATAATGTAGCAGACCAGCGTACCTTTATTGGTCTTGCTCCTTCTCGTTATTCAAAACAAACACATGATTTTAAAAAGTTAGCTAAGGTTCTTGATGAAAAGATCGAATTCAATCCTGACTTAAAGATACAACCACCATTCCTTGTTTCAAGCAAACCATATGAGATGTTCCTTGATATAATGGAATCGATCCCGGAAAAGATAATAGAGGATGAGTACGATGCAAGGGACCTTATGACCGGCTACTATTTCCAGATAAGGATAACTAGCGAGGAGAATGAAGGTGATACTTTCCATTTTTATAGGAAAAAGATCGTCGTTGGTCGCACAAAGGACCTTTGGATATATGATAAAAGCGTTTCAAGGGAACATGCAGAAGTGACACTTGAAAGTCCTGGGGTTTTTAAGATCAAGGACCTTGGCAGCCAAAATGGTACTTTCATAAATGGCCAGAGGGTCCAAACGGCGACTTTTAGGGAAAAGGATACTGTAAAGATAGGTGACACAACGCTTAGCTTTACACAGCTACCAGAAGATTTTTGACACTATTTGCTATAACTATGTAGCTTATGTACGGGTACCAAATTGGTATAATGATGTTTGTATGAAAAATTTTTTGATAAAAACTTTTGTTTCTGTTTTTGGTTTGGGGTATCTTCCTGTAGCCCCTGGAACATGGGGTACTTTTGGTGCATTCCTTTTTTGGCAATTCTATTTTAAATATACAAGCATACAAACATATTTGCTGGTGTTGTTCTTGGTTATTCTATTAGGGGTATATTTGAGCAGTTCAGCAGAACACATATATAAACACAAGGACTCACAACATATAGTGGTGGATGAATTCTGCGGTTACTTGCTAGGGATGCTCTTTATACCCACTGGTATTTTATGGGGCGTTTTAGGCTTTATACTCTTTAGACTATTTGATATTTTTAAACCTCATCCTATAAGGCAATTAGAGAAGTTACCGTTAGGACTGGGAGTTATGGCAGATGACCTTATGGCAGGGGTTTATACGGCAATTATTTTGAATGTGGTGAGCTATTTTATTAGTTATCTTTTGATTTAGTTGATATAACTTTGAATGCTTCCTCGTCGCTTTGCGGCTTGGAAGCTTTGAGCTAAAAATTGGTATTAAAGTAAGCAAAATAACAGGGAGGTTAACATGGGTTTAACACCAAACAACATGTCGGTTCAGGACAAAAAGAAAGCCTTGGAACTTGCGGTTTCTTCCATAGAGAAACAATTTGGCAAGGGATCAATAATGAGGCTTGGTGATGAGGAAAAAGTAGACAGAACTGTTGATGTACTTTCTACGGGCTCCTTAGGCTTGGATATAGCCTTAGGTGTTGGTGGACTTCCAAGAGGAAGAATAGTCGAGATCTATGGTCCGGAAGCATCTGGAAAAACTACATTGGCCTTACATGTGATCGCAGAGACACAGAAGAATGGTGGTGTTGCAGCATTTGTTGATGCCGAGCATGCCCTTGATGTGAATTACGCAACCAAACTTGGTGTTGATACAGAGAACCTTTTGATATCACAACCTGATAGTGGTGAGCAGGCTTTAGAGATAACAGATACACTTGTAAGATCTGGAGCAGTGGATGTTCTAATAGTTGACTCTGTAGCTGCGCTTGTTCCAAAGGCAGAGATAGAGGGAGAAATGGGTGATTCCCATATGGGTTTGCAGGCTCGTTTGATGTCACAGGCACTAAGAAAGCTTACTGGCAGCATTAGTCGTTCAAAATGCGTTGTTATATTCATTAACCAAATCAGGATGAAATTAGGGATCATGTTTGGTAACCCAGAAACAACAACTGGAGGTAATGCATTAAAGTTCTATGCTACAGTCAGAATGGATATTAGAAAATCCAGTTCAATAAAGGATGGAGAAAATGTGGTAGGAACAAGGACCAGGGTTAAAATAGTCAAGAACAAGGTTGCTCCTCCATTTAAAGAGGTTGAATTTGATATCATGTATGGGCAAGGGATATCTAAGGTGAGTGAGATATTGGAGTGTGGTGTAAACGCTGGAGTGATAGAGAAGAGCGGCTCATGGTTTGCATATAACGGAGAGAGGATAGGACAGGGCAAAGATAGTGTTGCGACTTATCTAAAGGATAATCCAACTATAACCTCCGAGATACAAAAAAAGATACTTAATCACTTTGGTGTTAAGGTAAACGATAAAACTACTGCTGCAAACACTACGACTACAAAAGAAGAGAAGACTTCCACTAAGACTACAGGTAAGAGAACTCACGCGGATGAGGCAAAAACAAACTGATATTTTTAGGAAGGCGGCCGACCTTGTAGCAAGGCGGCCGCACTTCGTTAGAGAGCTTGAAACCAAACTCCTGCAACGGGAGTATGACAAAGAATCCATCCAAAAGGTCCTTCAGGATTTCCAGAACAAGGGCTTCCTTAACGACAAAGAAACTGCAGAATTTTATATACAGGAGCTAAAACGTAAAAAGTGCTCCAGGTACGACGTTATTGGAAGGCTTATTGATCGTGGTTTACAGAAAGGGTTGGCCGAGGAGCTTACCCGAACGTTTTTCCTTGAAAATGAAGAAAGAGAGGCTATAAAGTACCTATTAAGAAAGAAGCGTTTCAGCCTAGATAATATTGAGGGTGTAAAAAAAGCTTCTGACTTCTTTTTTAGGAAAGGATTCAGTACTCAGCTTGTTCGGGATATCATAGGGAACAAGGGGGGCTATACGGAGGATTAAGGGTTTTGAAGATAGAGAAAGTTCGCTCGCTGTTCCTAGATTATTTTAAGAAGAATTCCCATACTGTGGTCCCAAGTTCAAACCTTTTACCCAAAAAGGACCCTACACTTTTATTTACAAATGCCGGGATGAACCAGTTTAAGGATGTATTCCTTGGAATGGATAAACGGGATTATAAAAGGGCTGTTTCCTGCCAAAAGTGTGTTCGTGCAGGAGGAAAACATAACGACCTTGAGAACGTGGGCTTTACATATAGGCACCATACCTTTTTTGAGATGCTTGGTAATTTCTCGTTCGGAGATTATTTTAAGAAAGAAGCCATAACATATGCTTGGGAACTACTAACAAAGGTTTATGGTCTTTCAGAAGAAAAACTTTATGCAACAGTATACAACGATGATGATGAGGCTTTTGAGATATGGCACAAACATATAGGGCTTCCAAAGGAAAAGATTTTTAGATTTGGTGATAAAGATAATTTTTGGTCTATGGGAGATACCGGCCCTTGTGGTCCATGTTCAGAAGTATTTTATGATCATGGTCCTCATCACGGATGTGAAAAACCAGGATGTACCGTAGGTTGTGACTGCGATAGGTACGTCGAGATATGGAACCTTGTCTTTATGCAGTATAACAGGGATGAAAAAGGAATTCTCACAAAACTTCCAAGACCATGTGTTGATACTGGAGCTGGGTTGGAAAGGATCACCGCAGTAATGCAGGGTGTTGCAAGCAACTACGACATAGATATCTTTAAGGAATTGAAATCCGAAATAGAAAAACACGCAAAGGAAAAACTGACAAACAAAAAGGTTGAGTCCTCATATAATGCTGTTGCAGACCATTTACGATCGATAGCTTTTCTTATTAGTGATGGATGCTTCCCCTCCAATGAGGGTGCAGGTTACGTATTAAGGCGCATTATAAGAAGAGCAATAAGACATGGTAAAGTTCTTGGATTTAATACCCCTTTCTTACATTCGAAAATTGGGAAGGTCATAGAACTTATGGGAGAAGCTTATCCTGAACTCATTAGATCAAAAACAAATATAGAAAATATATTAAAGGCAGAGGAAGAAAAGTTCTATGAAACCCTTGATAAGGGGTTAACTCTACTTGAAAAAGAGATCTCTATGCTAAAGAGCGGTAAGGTGCTTCCTGGCGAGGTAGCGTTTAAGCTTTATGATACTTATGGTTTCCCATTAGACCTTACCCAGATGATCTGTAAGGAAAAAGGATATTCTGTGGATGAGAATGGTTTTAACTCAGAAATGGAAAAACAAAGAAAAATGGCTAGGGATGCAAGAGGGAAAGGAGCTGCTGCTGTATCTGAGATCAACAACGCTGATATTGAGCTGTTGAAGAGAAGTTTTCACGAAATAAGATCTGAGTTCGTTGGATATGAAAATATCAAGATAAATGCAAAATGCATAAAGATAATAAATAATGGTGCATTTGTTGAAAAGTTATCAAAAGGTGAGCACGGTATCTTGATATTTGATAAAACACCTTTCTATGCAGAATCTGGAGGTCAGGTAACTGATATAGGTTTAATTAAGATACTTGATGATGTGGTGGCAACCGTTACTGCCGTTCAAAAGCCGGTTGGTGGTATCCATCTTCACGTAGTAGATGAAGTCAGTAATGATATAAGATTGGGTGAGACCTATTCTCTTGAAGTTTCTGAGGGGACAAGACATTTGATAGAAAGGAACCATACAGCAACACACATGCTGCACTATTTGCTTAGGAAATATTTAGGAGAACATGTTAAACAGGCAGGATCTGTGGTTAATCCCAAGTTCCTTACCTTTGATTTTAGTCATTATGAAAAAGTTTCGGATGAATTTATAGAAAAAGTAGAGTTCGATCTTAATAGGTGGATCCTGGCTGGTGAACCTGTCAATTTTGAGTATATGAAATACGACGACGCAGTCAAAAATGGTGCGATGGCACTTTTTGATGAAAAGTATGGTGATAAAGTTAGGGTGGTTAATACCGGGGTTTTAAGCACCGAACTTTGTGGCGGAACTCATGTTAAAAATACGTCGGAGATAGGTATTTTCAAGATCCTGAGCGAAGAAAGTACCGGAGCCGGCATAAGGAGGATACGCGCCGTGACTTCACTTAATGCCTATGAGGAGTTCAACGCTTGCAGTAAGCTTTTAAGGAGTGTTAGTAAAGAGCTTAAGTGTGCAGAAAATGAAATTGCAGAAAAAGCAGCTAGTTTGATGGCTGAGAACAAAGAGCTTAGAAAAAGTGTAGAAAAGCTTAAAAAGGAAAATACAGAAGTGGTCCTTGGCGACGCAATAGATACTGTTGGAGACAAGCTGTTTGTAGTTGAACACATGGTAGAAAGTAATATTAAGGAGCTAAAGGATGGGCTTGATTTTATAAAATCAAAACTACCACAAAAGGTTGTTGCTCTGTTCTCGGTAGTAGATAATCAACCTGCGTATGCGGCCTATGTGCCAAAACAGATGACCTCTAAAATAAAGGCACAGGAAATAATTCAATTTATAGCTCTCTTTACTGGTGGGAAAGGTGGAGGGAGTCCAGAGTTGGCTCAAGGTGGCGGCGGTGATGCTAACAAGGTCCCTTCATTAAAGCATGAACTTGTTAACTTTATAAGCAATAAGCTGGGAGTGTAATGATTTGAAGAAGATATTATATCTTTTATTAAAAGTGGGTTTTTTATCGTTGTTCTTTGTTTTGGTGTTCGCTGCATTGATAGGCATGGGTATATATCTTCATTATTCTAAGAACCTTCCTAATATTATAACGCTTGCGGATTATAAACCCAAAGTTGCGAGCACAGTTTATGACAAGAACAATATAAAAATTGGCGAATTTTACAGGGAAAACAGACAAATAATACCTTACGACGCTGTACCTAAATTAGTGATAAATGCTTTTGTGGCATCTGAGGATGGGAAGTTCTTTGAGCATAAAGGGTTGGACTTTGCTGGCATCTTGAGGGCTATGATAGCCAATATGAAAAGTGGTCAATTCTCTCAGGGAGGCAGTACCATTACACAGCAGGTTGCTAGAAGCCTTCTTTTATCTTCAGAAAAAAAGATGTCTAGAAAGGTTAAAGAAGCTATCTTAGCTGGTAGGATAGAAAGTAAATTAAAGAAACAGGATATTTTGTTCTTATATTTGAACCAGATCTTTCTTGGTCATAATGCTTATGGTGTACAGGCAGCAGCTAGTTTGTATTTTAATAAGGATATAAAGGACATTACTCTTGCAGAGGCTGCTTTGCTTGCCGGTCTTCCACAGGCACCCTCTAAGTGGTCACCTTTTTCCAATCCTAATAAAGCTAAAGAAAGACAAATATATGTTCTCACCCGTATGGTGGAGGATGGATATATTACCAAGGCCGAAGCAGAAAAAGCAGCTAATGAGAGATTAAAATTATTCAAAAGGATAGATGTTAACTTTAATCAGGCTCCATACTTTGTGGAGTTTATTAGGAAGTATATGGTCTCAAAATATAGTG
>CAYVOB010000018.1:0-16046 GCA_964452945.1 uncultured Bdellovibrionales bacterium | reverse complement strand
AACCTTTGGTGCTTGCTCCTTACGTCGCTGAACTCTTCTGGCACTGGTGGTTCGATGGACCTATGTTCATCAATCAACTTTTAAGGAAGATCGCTACGGAGCAGGATACAGTTAAAACTACGACGCCGTGGGAGTATTTAAGGGAGTATCCTAAGAACCAGATGGCTACACCTGCAGGCTCGAGCTGGGGAAACAAAGGTTACTATGAAGTCTGGCTCAATGGTACGAATGATTGGATATACCCACACCTTCACATAATGGCTGACAGGATGGTGGAGCTCGCGAATTCGTACAGCAATCCTGATGATAATCTGTTCAGGGCACTTAACCAGGCAGCAAGGGAACTTCTGCTTGCACAGAGCTCCGACTGGGCATTTATAATGAATAGTGGGACCATGGTAGAATATGCATGCAAGAGGGAGAAAGACCATATCTACAGGTTCAACAAGATCTACGACGGTATAAAGAACTATCGTTTGGATATGGGTTTTGTCGGAGAAGTGGAAAGGCGTGACAACATCTTCCCACACATCGACTATAGGATGTACAGAACGATCTAGAGCGGAACTACACACCACCTTAATATCTTTTTTAAGTCACGGTCTACGTTCGAAGCCAGTCTAAGTTTAGCCGATTCTAATTGGCAGACCTGCGGATTGCACCTTGGTCTGCTAGTTCATCAAAAGATTTAAACGACGGCTAACCTAAGACTGGCTACCTCACTTCGACAGTGACTTAAAAAAGATATTAAGGTGGTGTGGGTCAGCACCAGACGATCTTGAAAAGTTCGGGTTCGGATTTTGGGCATTTTGGCAGGCCGCCCTTTTGGCAAAGCTCTACCAGGTCGTCGCTGCACTTGTTCAGGAACTCCGTCGCTGTAGGGTTAAGCTTTAAATATTTATCAACAAGGTATTCCATATATTTATCATATTTCTCCAGAGAGGAGCCGTGCTTATATCCTTTGCCCTTAAAGAACCTTAGGTTCCCGTCGAACTTTGGATTGATATGATACAGCTCATGGAAAACGGTCATGAGCTTTTCCTTAAAGCCAAGCCCAAGGAATACAGGGACGTAAAGATCAACAACATATTTTATCGGGATGCCGTTAACTAAAAGTGTTTTTGGCGCGAAGTATTTTTCTATTCTGCCTTCTCGTCTTTGTATAGTGCCATTATATTCATCCTCTATTCCAGTGATCTCTGCCCATACTTCTTCGGAACTTGATTCTCGTGAACGCTTAAAGCTTATGGCAACTTGTTCAGCATCTATATAAGATAGTTCGCCCACCTTGCTTGTAATGTCATGGATCAGTTCATTCAAGGAAGAAATATATTTTGTGATCATTGGATCGGATGGCCCCTCTTTAATGAACATCATAAGGATACAAAAAAACTTTTTCAATAGATTTATTTTTTGCTTTTATTGACTAAGGCTGTGTAATGACCTAAACTCATTTTCATGAAATACCTAATTATTTATTTAGTCCTTATTTTCTCTACGGTTTTTGCCAACAGTCCTGCAAAGGAAAAGAATCCCTGGGCCGAACTTGATACCCAAACCCGTAATGTCCTTGATCTTATCTCGAACGATAAGTTACATGACGCGCTTGTTACCATTAAGGAAATGGAGAAAAAGAATACAGTGGATATGCCGTTCTATGACTGCTTAAGGGCGGCCGCCTTTTATAAGATAGAGGAGGAGTACAAAAGCAGGGAATTTGAGCCTGAGTTTAACGATACTGTTAAGAAGGCGGTAGAGTACTTAGAGAGTGATAAAAAAGATGCGGAAAAAGGTTCACTTTACAAGGCAAAAAGGCTGCAATACCTTGGTTCTGCTTACGGATATAGGGGTATGTTCAGGACACTTTCCGGTCTTTGGGCCAGTGCTTTTTTTGATGGCAAACGTGCAGCAGATGTCCTGGAAGAATCCTTAAAACTGGATCCGACCCTTGTAGACAATAGGGCTGGTATTGGTACCTACCTTTACTGGCGTTCTGCAAAAGCTGGGGTTGTTAAGTATCTTTTGTTCTGGGGAGATAAAAAAAAGGAAGGCGTAGATGGCCTAAAGGCAGCTGTAGCTGAGGGCAAGATAGTAAGACAATGGGCGCTTGGAGGTCTTTTAAGGATATATATAGAGGAAAAGGATTGGGCGACCGCACTTGAATATATCAACAAGATATTAACGGATTTCCCTAATGACAGCGGCACCCTAAGAAGAAAGGCACAGGTACTTTATATGACGGGTAAAAAAGAGGAAGCCATTGCTGTATTAAAGGATATACTGCTTCCACGCTTTAGGTCTTTGGATAATTCTATCCTTTACGAGAAGAAGACCATTAATACGGCCAATGCTCAGCTGGAGCTGATGTACAGGATATTGAAGATCAACAGCGAGCTGGATAAGAAGATCATAGACGATGCAACCAAGACCAAGTACTTAAGTGATTCTGAATCATTGAGGAAAAGGATAACACCGTCGTTCTCTGACATACAAGAGTATGCAGACAAGATAAAAAAGTTTTAAAAAAATAGTTGCGGCCAAACCTTCAAATATAGTATACCTGCTGGTTATGAGATCTTTACTTATAATATTATCGTTCTATTCCTTTAATGTCTTTTCACGATCTACGCCAACACAAGAGCAGCTTTGCGGTTATTATGGTGGTACCGACAAGGTCATATATGATTATGATCACCATTTTGGCCTTTTGAACGACCAAGGTGGTACGGGTAGCTGCTATGCTTTTTCTGTTGCTTCACTTTTGGAGGAGGACAATTACTTAAGACTTATAGGTACAGTCCCGAATTCATATTTTAAGAATAATATCTCCGTTATAGATATCCAACGCTGTGACATGAGAACCGGACACGGTCTTGGATATTCCGGCGGCAACGACTATGCATTCTTTGCCATGGAGTGTGCCTTGTACGACGGGGGAGCATGCTTTGAGACCGACGCGATGTTCAATACCTCTTCTCAGATAAGCTTTACCACGCAGAAAGGAAGGTTTGAGGATTTTATTGACCGCCTATGATGAGTGGGTGGATTTTAAAGCGGATAATGGTGGATCAAACAGCAAAATTGCCAGTTTCATAGATGAAAAAACTAATGAGTTTTGGGATTATCTTCCCAAGGATGAAAAAGACCCGATAGGAGGTTCAGGCTACAGCTTTACACATTTTGCGAAGTCATTTTACAACGCAAAGAATAGAGTTCACTTTCTTGATCTTATGCTCACTACGGATAGGTGTAAGGGTAATAGAAGTAATTTCAACAATCGAGAACTTTTTTCCGCTAACTATTACAAGAAGAACTATGATTCAAAACTACTCTATAAAACAGAGAAAATGGGTCTAATAAAAAAGGCCTTCGCACTTAAGAGAAGCTCAATTGTGATCCTTTATGCGGATTCACCGACTCACGCAGCGGTTGTTACAGGCATGAGAATGCAAGATGGCGTTTGTCAGTTGTATTTAAGGAGTTCCATGGAGGAGTGGGGAAGTTTTCTTGTAAGTGGTTGGTACAGCGACTGGTATAATGCTGATTACATATTGGAAAGTGCTTTAGCAATAAAATATCTTAAGGAAGTAACGACAGAAGACTACGAATCTGATAAAAAAATATTTCTCCAAAAGGATATTGCCAGCAGTTATGCACAAGAAGACCTCTATAATGACCCATCAAAGTGGTAAAATTTGACATTGCCCTAATACGCTATACAATAAACTACGTATTAATTTAAACGTTTATCAAAGGAGGGAACTGATGTTAAAGCTCAAAAGTATTTGTGCTTTGGGATTGTTAGGCACTCTGGGTCTTTTTTCATGCGGAGGAGAACCGGTAGTAGATGTCTACGTTGCTGGTATGTACTATGCTGATCAGACTTCCCCTCTTAGTGTAGCTGCAGTTTGGAAGAACGGGGTAAAGACCGACCTTGCAGCAACAGGCGCTGTCATCTCTATAGCTACTGGTGTCTATGTAAGCGGAGAGAATGTATATGTATCTGGTTACTATGCTGATGCTGATACTGGAAAAATGGTTGCTACGGTTTGGAAGGATGGTGTTAATACGGTCCTTAGTTCCACTGCTGGTCAAGATGCTTATGCGAACGCCGTCTTTGTTAATAATGACAGTGTTTATGTCGCCGGAAACTACTTTGACGGTTCTCACTTCATCGGAGCGGTCTGGAAAGATGGAGTTAAGACAGATTATGCAGTTGCCGATCATGAAGTTCAACTTCGTTCCATATATGTAAGCGGAGAGGATGTTTACGTGGCAGGTAAGTATAGAGATCCTGACTACTCCGACAACATCGCTGCAGTTTGGAAGAATGGAGTTAAGACAGATCTTGTTGTTTCTGGAGCGCTTCATTCTTGGGCCAATTCCGTGTCTGTAAGTGATGGCATCGTTTATGTTGCAGGTTATCATAGTGATGGGACAAATGATTTTCCTATAGTCTGGAAAGACGGAGTTGGAACTGACCTTACCGGTGTTTCTGTGGTCTCTCATGCTTCTGAACCCGTACCATCATATTCCCAGAATGCTATTACAGTAGCTGGCGCTAACGTATATGTAGGTGGTTACTATAATGATGGGACACAGGATATTCCCGCAGTTTGGAAGGATGGAGTAAAAACGGATCTTCCTACAGGGAACACTAGTGATGCGTATGCTTTTTCTGTAGCGACTGGTAACGGCAGTGTTTATGCCTGCGGGTATTATCCCGAGGGGAGTAGTGTTATTGCTGCAGTTTGGAAAGATGGTGTTAAGACAAATCTTACAACTGCAACAGAAGCTGACTTTGCATGGGCAAGTTCGGTCTTTGTTAATGTGCAGTAAATAGTTAAAGACTGGAGCGGGCGATGGGAATCGAACCCACGTATGCAGCTTGGGAAGCTGCCATTCTACCATTGAACTACGCCCGCATTTGCAGTAATATATCCCCGTTTTAATAGGCTTTGTCAATAGCAGGGGAGGCCTTTTGGAAGATACCAATTTAAGATACTTCTTGGCCCTTTACTCCAAATATAAGAATCCAGCATCAAAAAAGGCCTTAGTTATAGGTGATGGGGTTTTCCCTACGGCAATAGCAACTAAGGAGCTGATGAAAGAACTTCCTTATGTTGAGTATGAACAACTATTAGGGGATAAAGACCATTATTTCCAACAAGCTTTAAGGACCAGGCTGTGGATCAAGAAGATGCAGGGTGGTACAGGATCTTCAATAATGAGGGAAGCGTACCTTGCAGAGATACTTAAGCTCCCAAAAGAGAAAATAAAGATAGGTGCCAAGGGGACAGATCTTTTTGTAGAACTAAAGGATAAAAAGTATTCAAGCATAAAACAACATGTCTCTATTGCTGAGCTACAGATATTACAGTCCATAGTCGATTCAAAGAAGGGTTTATATTCAGAGATTATTTTTCACGATGTGGTTAGCATAGAGACCAGGGATGCCGTCAATGCCATATGGCAAACACCGTGCTTGTTCGATCCTTCAAAGACATACATGGAATATATCAAGTCCACAAAAGGCTTGATGAGGTTCAAGGAGTCTTTGCAGGAACATCAGCAGACCATAGATGAGAATGGCACTTTAAGTTCCAACAGGACCAGCCCTGGTGGTCACGGTTTTATCGCTGTGGATTCTTTGTCAGCAGCTTACTTAAAAGGCGGACTTCCTGATAATGATCCAGCAAACTTGCTGGGTGTAGTTGGTAACGGGGAGGACTTGGGCAGTACACCTGACCCTGTAATCCTTGGATGGATGCTGGAGAACAATATCCCGATAGTAATGATAACTACGGATAAGACCGAACTTGATATGAAGGGAGGCCAGATCTCTCTTGTCAAGGATACCTCAGGAACGCACGTTACGATAATAGAAAAGGCACAGGCCCAGGCCGCCGGTCAGCTTGAATTATTTGAGGAGCTTGGTCTAAGAAAGGGAGATAATAGATCTTTTTTTAATACTAACGTCGCTGTATTGAATTATGACGTATTGGCGCCATTAATAAGAAAACTGGTAAAAGAAGTTGGAGAGGAGGAGTTCTTAAAGATAATAACCCCGGACCTAATACAGAACGTAAAAGAACAAAAAGATAAGGACGGCGTGGTAAGAAAATATATACAGCTTGAGGGTGCAATGGCATCCAGTCTTTTGAACCTTGATAAGTTCTGGAGGGAACGATATAATCAGCCCATTGTACATTTTGTTAATGTTGGAAGAGGGAACAGGACAAGATTCTTTTCACCGGTAAAAACAGCTTTTGATTTTTTCGTTCAGTTCCATTCTGACAGGTTCGTTCTTGATACAGATACTATGAGGCTGGTAGACAACAGAAGAGGTTCCCTTCCGCTCATAGAGTTAAAGGATGTATATTACAACGATGTGAATAACGTTTTAGATTGTTTTGAAGGGGTAAGTACCATTGAACTGGATTATCTTTTTATAGAGGGCAAGGTCAGGATGAAGGGTTTTAAACTTAAGGGCAAGGTAGAGATAATAAATCATTCAGGTAAGATCGTTAACCTCTGCGATTTAGAGGGATTTTCTTTCAAGCAATTATCGAATACAAAAAAGGAGTTCTAAAATGACTGAAGACGGATTGAAGAGAGAATGTTTGACAGAGTTCAGGGTTATTGCAGAAAGTGCTTTTTACACAAACAACGTAGAAAAGGTAAATTCAATAGCGCAGGCCTACAAACTGGCCTTAAAGAACCCTGGTACTATCATCACGGACCAGAAGGTATATCAGCCGGAAAAGATAGGTTTCCCAAAGGATGCAAAGGTGTTGTTGTTCAACGATGGTGGGGTGTCTGGACGTTCTGCCGCTGCAAGAAGGATAATGGGCGATGAGGGTGTTACATCAGCAAATTATAGCGCTCTACTAAGGGAAGCGGTTTTTGGTCTCAGCAGAAAGGAAAAGGTGTATCACGCGCAATGCATAATCGGTTTACATCCTGACTTTATGGTCAAGGCAAACCTTCTTATACCCAAAGGATATGAGAATAATATTTTATCGTGGCTGTGTAACTTTCAGGAGATCAACAAGAAATACTCTGACATGTACAAAAAATCATTTAAATTGAACGAAAATCCCATACACATAGTCACTGATCCTGACTGGACACATCATGATTATCCATATGGTCTTGCATTCTTCTCTCCGGAAGAGAACGTAGCGTTCATCCTTGGCATGAGATATTTTGGTGAGTTCAAGAAGGGAACTTTAACGCTTGCCTGGGGAATAGCAGACAGGAACGGTTATGCATCATGTCACGGAGGGTTAAAATCATACGACGACCAAAAATTCGTTGCAGCCTTCTTTGGCCTTTCCGGAAGCGGAAAATCCACGCTTACCCATGCACGTCATGGTGGCAAATACGACGTAACAATATTGCATGATGACGCTTTTATAATTAACGACAAGACTTACCAGACGATAGCCTTGGAACCTGCATATTTTGACAAGACCTCCGACTACAAGATAGGTGATGAGGCGAACAAGTTCATCGTCACTGCTCAGAACGTCGGTGTTACCAAGGATAATAAAGGTAATAGGATACTTGTTACGGAAGATATAAGGAACGGTAATGGCAGGGCTGTAAAGAGCAGGCTCTGGTCACCAAACAGAGTGGATAAGATGACCAAGGAGATAAAAGCCATATTCTGGCTCATGAAGGATCCTTGCATACCACCAGTATTAAAGATCAACGATCCTGTGCTGGCCTCAACTCTGGGTGCTACATTGGCTACTAAAAGGACATCTGCTGAACGTCTTGCAAGCGGGGTTGACCCCAATGCGCTGGTGTTCGAGCCGTATGCAAATCCATTCAGGACATATGCATTGAAGGATGATTTCCTCAAGTTCAAGGTGCTGTTCGAGAAAGGTGTTGATTGTTACATACTGAACACTGGCCACTTTATGGAAGCAAAGGTGACCCCAAAGACCACACTTGGGATATTGGAGAATATCGCAGAGAAGAAGCTCTCTGGTTTTACAAAGATGTTTGGTCTTGATGAGATACAGTTCATGATGGGTGAGGAACTAAAGGCAGCTGAAGAAAAAGTATGGAAAGAGGCATTTATATCTCAGCTTCAAAAAAGAGTGGCTTACATAAAGGGATTAAAACACAGAGAAGCCCTGCCGGAAGAGGCAAAGAGCTCCATAGAATCCATAATTGAGAAGCTAAGGTCTTAGATTTTCTACAATGCAAAAAACAGCCCCATGGGTTAAATCCCATGGGGCCGTTCTCTATAATTTTATTATCTTGGTTTGCTATATTGCGAGACAGTAGTCCTCTTCGGTTATTATTGATACTTCGCTCCAAGCATAGCCACAGGCATACCCGCTTATGTAAGGGTCCAATTCTGTTTGACTAGTTATTGTTGTAGGTGCATCAGTAACTGTTAAATCAAACTCACAGGTTTTTCCTGCAAAGTGAGTTCTGTCTATTATGGATTGGTCCCAACCGGCTGGTGCCGCTTCAAACGTTATAGTACCTTTTAGCGTCATAGAAAAAGTAGTTGCTGAATTGCTGTAGTTGTTGGTTAGGGTACCTGTCAGCCATGCAAAATCACCATCGCAAAAATGCATACTACAGGTGGTAAAGGCGTAAACTTTTGTGCCGGAGTTTGCATCCGTCGCTGTAGTGGTAACTGTTGCACTGCTTGCTGGATCACTTAGTAAACACACAGTGTTGGTTATATCCTCAACTGTATTTATGCTTAAGCTGTCAGGTATCAAATAATTAATGATCGGACCCATAGTCGCATTGGCCATGGCAGCAGCGGTTCCTGCGCTAGCCGCTTTTTCACCAGGTGCACCGGCATCTCCTCCACAAGAATAAAACAAGGTCAAAGATCCCAAACTCGCCAAGATCAGAAGTTTTTTCATTTTTAATCCTCCTAATAATAGTGGTCCTAAACGCTAAAAAGTTTTTACCAGTCTTTTTGGTGATAATCCATCAGTTTTTAGGGATAAAATAATTAAATCAATTGACACAATTACGGTCTTTTTTTATCCTGAGAGGGTTCAAAACCTGGAGATAAAACCCTATGAAAGTAGTCTTGGACAGTGAAGCCGCGATCAAGTGTCTGGATAACAGCATTAAGGGAGTTGATCTTTATAAACGCATGAGTGACTTTACTTCCTTTACTTACAAGGACACCAACAAGTTCTGGGAGATGGACTTTGATGTCATAATAACTATATTAAGGGCGGCGTTGCCAATTGGTATGACCCTGTATCAGGTGAGCAACAAAAAAATAGGGTTTATTTCCGCGAAAAGGCAGCACGACCTTAGCATAGAGATAAATTACAAAAATATACCTGAGTTCAAGAACCCTTTGATAGTGGACGGCTGGATCGCATCAGGGAATACCATAGTTGCAGTCGCCAAGGAACTTGGGATAAAAAAAATAAATATGTTCGGTCTGATCGCCTCCAAACAGGCATTGGAATTAATCAAACCGGATAATTATATTGTAGGTTGTGTGGCAGAAAAGATGACTGACAAGTGTTATATAATTCCACCGGAACCCTTTAAGCCAAGGGATGGAGGGGATGACCTTTTTATTAATAAATAGGGAGGGCTTTTATGAATAAGCCTAAGATCATCCTGGTAGTCGACGATGATCCAATAGTTAGACATGCCGTTGAGTCTTTGCTCTCCAATGATTATCAGATAGTGACAGCAGAGAATTTTGAACAGGCTATTGATATCCTTAATAATAACGATGTCTCTTTGGCCCTTCTGGATATATATCTTAAAGATGAAAGAACAGGTATGGACCTTCTTGTAGAGCTTAAGAAAACAGAAAAGACACTGCCTGTCATAATGATATCAAGCGCAAAAGATGCAGATACCATCGTTAAGTGCATGAAGCTTGGGGCATACGATTATATTTCCAAGCAGGACCTTTCGAACTATGACGATATAAGGATAAAGATACTAAATTGTTTTAAGAAAGAAAAAGAGAATCTGATTATTGAGGAATTCGAAAGGACCTTTGATGAGGCATACCCGATAATATTCGAAAGTTACGTAATGCAACAAATAACTTCAGATATGCAAATGGTTAACGAGATGAACATTTTAATAGAGGGTGAGACCGGCGTAGGCAAAACCCCTATTGCAAAACATGCGAACAGTTTAACCTCTAAAAGATCCGGATGTCCCAGGCCATTCGTTCGTATAAATTGTGCTGGTCTATCCAGTCAAAGATTACAGGCAGACCTTTTTGGCCATAAGAAGGGTTCTTTTACAGGTGCTATTTGTGACAATAAAGGTTTGGTGGAACTTGCAAAGGATGGAGATCTTTTTCTTGATGAGATAGCGGAAATGGACCTTGTTTGCCAGGCAGAGCTCCTTACCTTTTTAGACAGCGGCGAATATAGAAGGCTTGGAGATCCGGTAGTGAGGCATTCCAATTGTAGGATAATCTCCGCGAGTAATGCGAATATAAAGAATAAGGTGGAGCAGGGCTCGTTCAGGAAAGACCTTTATTCCAGATTATCACAGTACAAGATAAAAGTGCCTCCTCTGCGTGAAAGGAAAGAGGACGTAAAACCGATCATGGAATACTATATAAATAAATTCTGCGGGTATGACAAGCCTTACTCCCAGGATACCTTGGACCTTTGCATGCGGCATGACTGGATGGAGGGGAATGTTAGGGAGCTTAGGGATGCTGTTCAATACATGTGTCTTAAATCAAAGAGCGAAAAAAGCATAATGCTTAAACACTTCAACCATAATTATTATTCAGAGGATAATGACATCGGCGACATCAATATAGATGTCAACGTCATGAAAAGGACCATCATGGAGATAGGGTACGAAACTTATCTTTCCAATCTTGAAAAGATAGTCCTTTCCGGTCTTGTCAGCAAAGAAAAAAGCATTAGGAGCCTTTCAAAGAAATTGCAGGTCTCTGACATGACCCTCGGTAGGAAGCTAAAAAAATATAACCTAAATATAGATCAAGGCTCTTAACTTATTTTTGAGTAGCAGCTTTTGTGGATTTAGGCGCTTTAACATTCTTTTTGGCAGCCGCCGCTTTACCTGACCTGAACTCAGCCCTGTACGTCAGGGTCTGGTCCAAAAGTTCTTGTGAGTATAGTTTACCTACCAGGGATTTCCACAAACCCTGGCTTTTTGCGTCGAACTTTGCGAGGTCCTCTTTACTGAAATCCACGAATTTTATGTTATTCTTTTTTAACGTCTCGTAAGCTTTTTCATTATCCCTGCGGGATGCTTCGATCAGTTTTTTACAGAACTCAGCTGTCCTTTTTTTCAAGAGGTCCTGTTCTTGCTTTGAGAACTTTGCAAAGCTTTTTTTGGACATTAATATTGCACCGGTAGCGTTCGTCAGCTTTAAAGTATTCATGTTCTTTGCTTTTGTGAACCACTGCATTGCTATAGCTGCAAGGGGCGAAACATAAACGGAATTTATCAAGCCGGTCTGTAGTGACGTATAAACATCTGTCACAGGCATTGGGTTCGGGACTATGTCAAGAGCCTCGAACAATGCTTTTGCAAGAGGATCTCCTTCCCAGCTCCACATCTTCAGGCCTCCAAGTGAAGCTAATGTTGAGATATCCTTGTTGGAAAAGATATTCACAAAACCGACTTCGGCCCAACCCAGAAGTACATAACCCTTTTTGCTGAATTCCTGCTCGAAGTAGGGCTTTAGTTTATCAGTTACATAATCTATCTCCTTGTATGATTCAAAAAGCCTGGGGAGTTCCAGTATACGTATCTGTGGAAGTATTTGCCCAAGGCCCACGCCGGTAAAACCGGTACTGTCGATCTTGCCCATCTTCATCTTTCTTATGATATCGAATTCATCACCGCTGATACCGCCTGGGAATATCTTAAAGGAAAGTTTTCCTTTTGATTCCTTTGTTATGTCCTCATTGAACTTTTTCATGAGGTTTAGCCACGTTGAGCCTTCGGGTGCAAGGACCGCAAATCTTATCTCTGCTGCATTCACCGAGAAGGATAATAGTAATGAAATTAATGTAGTCAATCTGAACATCTGTTGTCTCCTTTAATCCTCAAAGAGTTTTATTACGGACTTTTTTACTACTGGTATTTTCAACTGAACAGCCTTGTTTATGAGTTTAACGTCATTGTTGATCCCTGGGTCAGCTTTTTCTATTTCCTCCGTAAGGGCTAAAAAGGTCTTCTTGTCCTGTACAGCAGGGGTGCAATATTCTGCATAAAGGAACTGTACGGCCAGAAAACTTCTTTTACTGCCAACCAAAGCTTCTTCCATCAGCTTGATACCGTTCTCCGGTTTGCCTCCAAGCATCTTTGGCATCGAACATTCCAAGGTTGCCTTTAGCGCCAGAGGTGCGTAACTGGTAAAGCTTTTGTCCAGATATATCATTCTGTCCGCCAAAAGATGCAGCTTTGGAAGATCTGATACCGTATCAACAGAATCCCTGTTCATATTGAGTAGCAGGGACCAGTTGAACACTGTCCAAAAAAGGGCCTCTTTTTCCGTCATCCTCGACATGCAGGAAGCAAAAAGTTCAAAGTCGTTCTTTTCTATAGCCTTTCTAAAGGAAGAGTCCTCTTCTTCCAGGATGGAAAGCCCATATTTAAGTCCACGCCTGTAGAAATCGTTTATCCTTGCCGTTATCCTGTCGGCTTCATTTTTGTTAGTTGCATATAACAAGTCTGTTTCAAGGAATATAAAGCTGTATCCGGCATATGCTTGTGACAGAAGGACCCTGATATCTTTGTTCTTGGGCTCAGCCTTGTAAAAGACCTCCAAGAGCTTTATATTGGACTCAAGTCCGCGACGAGCCAGCTCAAAGTCACCTTCTTCATAGAAAGCCCCAATACCCTGTTTTACCGCATCTGCAGTAAGGTCTACGGCCAACTTAGTGGTGCTGCAAGCGCTTGAGGCAATTAAGACGACCAAGAAAAATACACATATATTTGTTTTACGCATGAAAACAAATTAACAACCTTTTTTGGGCTTTTCAAGTTTTTTAAATTTATTGTTGAAATAAGAGAGGCCTGTGCTAGAAAATATATGGTTGGGGTTTAATCCCCATGATCAATTCTAGTAGCTAGGAGGTTATTGATGCAGGTTAAAGAAGGGCATCCCAAAGGGTTATACCTTTGTTTTTCGGTTGAGATGTGGGAAAGGTTCAGCTTCTATGGAATGAGAGCGTTACTTGTACTTTTCATGACTAAGTATCTTCTTTTCGACACAGAAAAAGCAGGCAAGATCTATGGTTGGTATTTGGGTCTTGTTTACTTGGCCCCGCTGATAGGCGGTTATGTATCCGATAGATTCTGGGGGCAGAATAAATCGATAATCTTTGGTGGTACAGTAATGGCTATAGGGCAGTTCTTGCTCTCAATGGTCGCATTCATGAATCCTGAACTTATAAATACTAAGTTCATCTGGTTATATTACACATCATTATTGGTGATCATATTAGGTTGCGGCTTCATTAAAGCTAATATCTCTACTGCAGTAAGTAGCCTCTATGAAAGGAACGATCCAAGAAGGGATGCCGCTTACACTATATTCTACATGGGTATAAATCTTGGTGCCTTCTTTGCTCCTTTTGTTTGCGGAACACTTGGTGAAAAGGTTGGTTGGGGCTGGGGCTTCCTCGCTTCATCCATTCTTATGCTCATAGGCGTTATAAACTATACTTTGTTCAATAAAAAACTTTTACCGGAATCGGTATTCCATCCAGCCGGCGGCAAAAAGAAGGCTGCTGACGGATCCATTATTGCTCAAGAGCCTTTGACAAGGGAAGAGAAGGAAAGAGTGGCTGTTATATTCATAATGGCTTTCTTCATTATATTCTTTTGGTCAGCTTTTGAACAGGCAGGAAGTTCGTTGACGCTGTTCACAGACCGTTCTACTGACAGGGTAATCAATATTGGTTCCTGGAGTTGGGAAGTTCCTGTAACTTACTTCCAGTCATTGAACCCGATATTTATTTTCATACTTGCCCCTTTCTTCTCCAAGATGTGGGTTTCCCTTGCAAAGAAGAACCTTGAACCTTCAACACCTGTTAAGTTCGTTTGGGGTTTGGCAATGCTTAGCCTTGGCTTTGTATTGATGTATTACACAGCATCACTTGTAGGCGCTGGTAGCAAAGTAAATATGATCTTCATAATCGGTGTTTACCTGCTCCATACACTTGGTGAATTGTGCTTGTCCCCAGTAGGACTTTCTATGGTAACAAAGCTTGCTCCATTAAGGTTCGCATCATTGATGATGGGAGTATGGTTCGGAGCTACGTTCCTTGCTAACTTGGCTGGTGGTTTTTTTGCCGGTCAGTATGACAAGATGACTCCTACACAGTTCTTTGGCATAATAGTTATTTCTACAGCAGCAGCGGCTATGGTATTGCTAGTATCCGCTAGATACATAAGAAAATGGATGCACGGAATACATTAGAGTGTATCTGAAGAATAGAAAGATCTAATATTCTAAAAAAGGGAGAGGACCTGAATAAGGTTCCTCTCCATTTTTTATTTTAAGGAGGCCTGTAATGTCTGAACAAGTTAAGAACATGAAACAACCGAATGCGATCTATTTTTTGTTTACTATCGAGATGTGGGAGCGTTTTAATTATTATGGGATGAGGGCATTACTGGTCCTTTTCATGGTCAAGTTCCTGATGTTCAGTACAGAGAAAGCAGGTAGTCTTTACGGTTGGTTCACCGGGCTGGTGTATCTGACACCGTTGATAGGTGGTTACTTGGCTGATCGTTATCTGGGAAGGATAAAAGCGATGCTCATTGGAATGAGTACCATGGCGGCAGGGCAATTTTTGTTGTCGTCTGTAGCGTGGACATATTCTATGCCATCTTTCTATATGGCGTTGTTGCTCATAGTTATTGGTAACGGTTTTTTTAAGCCCAATATGTCAGCGACCGTAGGTTGTCTGTATAGTGGTGTTAACGATCCAAGAAGGGATGGTGGTTTTACAATATTCTACATGGGTGTTAACGTTGGTGCCTTCATTGCGCCTCTTGCTTGTGCTCCTTTGGTAGAAAAATTTGGCTGGGCTTGGGGCTTTATGGCCGCGGCTATGGGTATGACCATAGGCATAATAACGATGCTGCTTGGAAGGAAAAAGTTCCTTGGTGATACAGGGCTTTGTCCTGTTAATTGCAAAGTGAAGGATGGACAAAAAGTCAGTCACGAACCATTAACAAAAGAGGAAAAACAGCGAATAGCGGTTATTTTTATATTAATGTTCTTTGTCATATTTTTTTGGTCCGCCTTTGAACAGGCAGGAAGCTCTTTGACCTTGTTCGCTGACCAATCAACGAACAGGAATATAAACATTTTTGGCTGGAGCTATACAGTTCCAACAGCGATGTATCAATCACTCAATCCTTTATTTATAGTTCTTATGGGACCTATTTTTTCCAAATTGTGGGTAAAACTTTCTGCAGCAAGGATGGAACCATCGACTGTTCATAAGTTTGTTTGGGGACTTGGTCTTGTTGCATTGGGATTCGTATTGATGGTGTTCGCCGTAATGGCTTATGACAAAACGGGACCAGTAAGTGTGTTCTGGCTGGTAGGTGTTTACTTTGTCCATACACTGGGAGAGCTCTGTTTGTCTCCTGTTGGCTCCTCCATGGTCACTAAGCTTGCACCGGCAAGATTTGTCTCGATGCTGATAGGTGTTTATTTTCTGGCGAACTTTGCAGCTAACCTGACCGGTGGTATTTTTGCAGGGAATTATGATTCCATGAATCATAAAGTGTTCTTTATGATACCTATCGGAACGGCTGGTGGTGCAGCGATATTATTGTTGATACTCGCTAAGCCTATAAGACGCTGGATGCACGGCGTGCATTGATATTGTACTAGAGGGGAGGCTTATTTATGAAAGGCTTTGATCATCCAAAGGGCTATTATTCTATGTTCAGTGTGCTCTTCCTTGAACGTTTAAGCTACTACGGCTTTGGTTCATTGTTCATAATGTTGCTGGTAAGGGTGTTGATGATGACTCCTGACAGCGCATTAGCGCTCAGGATGA
>CAYVOB010000017.1:0-16279 GCA_964452945.1 uncultured Bdellovibrionales bacterium | reverse complement strand
ACACCAGCTTTTCTCCTGATACCAGCTCCAACGGTCTTATTGCATCCTCCTCATTCAGGTCAGGTATCATCATACAATCAAATTGCGCGGTAGCCGTTATCCTTATCAGTGAGTTCAGATCAAGATCTGGCCTATAGATATTTATTAGTCTGGAGTGTGCAGGTCTTACAGAAAAGAACTTATTCCTTTCAATGATAGCTATAGTTGCTGCTCTGTTCTCCGTTAAATATGCTATGGCCTGGTAGAGTTTAAGGAAACGCTGTTCTTTGTTTGCTGCCGTGAACACTATTATGCCCTTTCTTGCATATAGAGCAGAAGCCATCCTTGAACCGATGGACTTTTCTTGTGTTACCAGGGGCAGATGCCTGAATACAAGTTCTTCACCGACGGTAGTGGCAAGGAATTCCTGTTCGCTTACGGTTAGTATGAGTGTGGTATTGTTTGCCAAATAGTCCCTTTTTATGTTGGATATCATGTCGCCGCTGATGGGGGCTATCCCATTTACATATGCAGTTTCACCAAGGCTACTTACCATCACTGGCAAAAGTCCTTTTGAAATACGGACCTCTCTATAACCATTCCTTATGGCAAATAGGAGTATCCCCTTTAATGAATTTACATTCCCCATACCCAATAAAAGACTAACATTGGTGACAATTTTTGTCAAATATTTGGATTTATTTAGGTAAATTATATGGGTTAAGTGATTTGGAGCTCTATGTAATATTTGTTGACAAGACGGTAGTTTTTTGATATAATGTATTAAGATTGCTGAAAAGGGAGGGTTTGATCATGAAATATTATGTAAGCTTCATAGCGACCTTATTTTTATCTTCGATAGTATTTTTTGCGTGTGGTGGCACCTCGACCACTTTAAGTAGGTCGGGCGGTGCATCTTTAAGATGTTTATCAGATAGCGATTGCTCAAATGGATATACCTGTAATGTAGAATGGGGAACTTGTATAGCTCCGGAAGAGGTTGATCCTTGTGAAGGTGTTACCTGCGGTGCTAACGAAACATGTAGCAATGGTGCTTGTATCGCGTTGGTCGCTTGTACCTCTAACGCTGACTGTGCTGGTACCGAGTATTGTGAGCTGTACCAGGGTCTTCCTGAATCAAATAAATGTATGCCCAAAAAAGCAAATGGCCAGCCGTGCCATATGGTAAATGGACCCGGGAATGATTGTGCTTCTAGTACGGTGCTTCGTAAAACCTGTGACTTCGCTTTAGATAGTATCTGTGGGATAGGATGGAGGTCTGACCCTTCTTGGGGCGCGCCTCCATGTGAGAGTGATGCTCAGTGTAGGGATGGTCTATATTGCGCTACCTCTGCTGACGGGAATGACCTTACCGTAAACAGGTGTTATGGGAAAAAAGATCTGACTGTTCACTGTAAAACAAACCATCAGTGTTTAAGTAACCATTGCAGTCAGAATTTAGTCAGTAATTACCACAGATGCGTTTCGAATTAACTTTTAGGAAAGATATCAACAGACATACCTCCCTGTTTATTGCTGGAAAGGTCAGTTGACCTATAGGTCCTAGTCCTATATATATCCAGTTATTATGAAGGAACAGCTCCTACTCCATTGCTGTTGCGGTCCCTGTGCTGCCTATCCGTTCTCTGTTTTAACCAATGATTTTCGGGTAGAAGCATTCTTCTCAAACTCAAATCTTGATACAGCTTCTGAATATTTTAATCGCCTGGAGTCCCTTAGACTGCTTTGTTCAAGACAGGGGATCCCGTGTTATGCAGACGATTACGAGCCTGAAACCTGGCACAAGGAGATAGTTGGTCTTGAAAATGAGCCCGAGAGGGGTAAACGATGCCATGTGTGTTTTGAATACAGGCTCAAAAGGACTTTTGAACTTGCTGAGAGGAATAAGATCAAATACGTTGCTACTACCTTAACGGTTGCTCCATACAAGAACGCTTGTACTATTTTTGATATCGCCAATAAGCTTTCCAAGGTATATAACGTAAAGTTCCTGGAGCTGGATTTTAAGAAAAATGATGGGTATATTAAAACAAAGAAGTTGGCACAACAAAATGGCCTTTATATCCAAAATTATTGTGGGTGTGAATTCAGTTTGTTGGACAAGGGTAGAAGGGTCGGAGCGACACTATGATATTTAAAATATTGATAACGATGATGTTGTCCTTTGGATGCACGACACTGTCGTCGGAAGAACTGCGAGTTCTGTCAGCTGAGGAGACAGACAAGATCATAAATGAGTCAATAATTCCTGAGCGAGCTGTCAACCCCAGCAAGAAAAGTATTGAAAAGAAGAAAAAAAGCAATTACAAGAAAGCAAAAGTAAAGAAGATAGGAAAAAAATCCAAAAAGAGAGGCACAAATGGGAAAGCGCAGTCTGGTATGTGATCATGATCTTACTAAAGCCGAGATAATCCAGATCTTTGATAGGGCAAAAAAAGTAAAGGGTGAGGTAAAAAGCGGGAAGCTTGTTCCTTATCTTGAAGGTAAGACACTTGGGATGATCTTTGAAAAATCATCGACCAGAACAAGGGTATCTTTTGAAGTAGGCATGTATCAGCTTGGTGGGTCAGGCCTCTTTTTGTCAGCAAAAGATATTCAACTCGGAAGAGGCGAAACCATAGAGGATACCGCAAGGGTCTTGGGCCGTTATGTTGATATAATAATGGCTAGGACGTTCGAGCATTCAAAGGTAGAGGATCTGGCAAAATACAGCGGTGTTCCTGTAATAAACGGCTTAACGGACCTTTTGCATCCGTGCCAAGCCCTGACGGACTATTACACTGCTTATGAAAAAGGGAAGAAGCTCGCATACTTGGGTGACGGTAATAATATGGCACATTCGTTGATGCTTACAGGGGCGATACTTGGATGCCACGTAGTTATCTGCTCTCCTGAAGGGATGGAGCCTAATGCAGATATAGTGAATAAAGGCAAACAACTTGCGTTGAGGTCGGGTGGTAGCGCCAACGTTACAGAGGATCCTAGGGAAGCCTGCAAGGATGCAGATGTTATTTATACTGATGTATGGGCTTCGATGGGTCAAGAAGCGGAGTTCGCAAAGAAGGAGAAGATATTAAGACCGTATCAGGTTAATAAGGAACTTTTTTCTCTCGCTAAAAAAGATGCTTTCTTTATGCATTGTCTTCCGGCACATAGGGGAGAGGAAGTGACTGCTGAAGTTATCGACGGTCCTAACTCTGTTATATTCGATGAAGCAGAGAACAGACTTCATGTACAAAAATCCATAATGTTGTTCTTAATGGAAAAGTAGTTAATCATGAACCAAGGCACACATCCGATAGTTGAACGTATAGCCAATGGGATTGGTTTACCCGTCGGGAAAGTTAATGCAGTACTTGATCTTTCCACTGAAGGCGGAACAGTTGCCTTTATCGCAAGATACAGGAAGGAACGCACTGGTGGACTTGATGAAGTCGCTGTGCGCGATATATTGAATGAAAGGGACAGGATCCTCGATCTTCTGGATAGGCAACAGACCATAATAAAGGCCATAGATGAACAGAAAAAGCTCACCCCTGAACTTAGGGCGAAGATACTTGTTACGTTCGATAAATTAGAACTGGAAGATATATATGCTCCATATAAGAGGAAGAAAAAGACGAAGGCTGATGTAGCTAGAGAGCTTGGTATAGGGCCTTTTGCTGAAACAATAATAAAACAACGTATAGAAGAGGGTGATTGTATTAAGCTTGCCAGGGGATATTTGGACCCTCTTAAGAAGCTTACTGATCCTGAACTTATCATAGAACATGCAATAAACATAATCGTCGAGCAAATAGCTCACGATGTAGACCTTAAAAAGAAATTGAGGGAGTGCACGTTTAATAACGGTTTTGTTTATTCAAAGAAGGCTCCAAGGTTCAAGGAAGAAAACTCAAAGTTCGAGACGTATTTTGAGTACAAGGAAAAGATAAAGAACCTTACCAACCCAAAGAATTCCCATAGGGTACTTGCAATACAGCGAGGATTTAACGAAAAAGCGCTTAGTATAGGTGTGGAGAGTAATGTTAATGAATGTTTGGAAATCATCAAGGCGGCATACATTAAGAACCCTAAGTCCATATTTCATACCCTTATGTTAAAGGCCGTTGAACAGGCATATAAGGATTATCTTGCTTCATCTATAGAGTTGGACATATTCAGTGAATTAAAGGATTACGCCGATAAAGCAGCCATACAGGTGTTCTCTAAGAACCTTAGGGACCTTTTGTTGCAATCACCGCTAGGTGAAAAAGTCATAATCGGTATGGACCCTGGTTTTAGAACAGGTTGTAAACTGGCTGTTATAGGCCGGGATGGCCGGTTGTTAACTTCATCGACGATATATCCAGTGGAGCCGCATAACAAGGTGGAAGAGGCCGAAGCAGTACTTGCCAAGCTCTGCAACGATCACGGTGTTGAGGCCATAGCAATAGGTAACGGCACAGCATCAAGAGAAACGGATAAGTTCGTGTCAGACTTCATAAAGAAGAATGCCTTAGAAAAGATACTGTTCACAGTAGTCAACGAAGCCGGAGCGTCGATCTATAGTGCATCAGATGTTGCAAGAGAAGAGCTTCCAAACCTAGATATTACATATAGGGGTGCAGTCAGTATCGCAAGAAGGTTGCAGGACCCCTTGGCCGAGCTCGTTAAGATAGATGCAAAATCCATAGGTGTCGGTCAATACCAGCATGATGTTAATCAGACGGACCTAAAAAAGAGCTTGGATAATGTTGTAGAGGACTGTGTTAACTACGTAGGTGTTGATCTTAATACAGCAAGTCCTCACCTTTTGTCCTATGTCTCGGGTATAGGAAAAAGTCTTGCAAAGGCTATCACCGAATATAGAAGCTCAGCAGGGTTGTTCAATACCAGAGCTGAGCTTACTAATGTATCAAAGTTGGGTGAGAAAGTTTTTGAACAATGCGCAGGATTCTTAAGGATACGTAATGGGGCTAACATTCTTGATAATACAGGTGTACATCCAGAGCGCTATTTGCTCATCGGAGATGTGTGTTCAAAATATGGAGTGGAACTTTCCTCTATTATCGGTAACAAAGAAGAAATAGAGAAGTTGTTATTTCATGAGGATGTAATAAAGGAATTTGGAGAATACACGGTAAAATATGTGGTTGAAGAACTAAAAAAACCTGGTCGTGATCCTAGGACCGTCTTTAAAAAGACAGAATTCATGGAAGGATTAAAGGCCATTGAGGACGTAAAACCAGGAATGTTGGTGAATGGTGTGGTAAGCAATATTACCAACTTTGGTGTTTTTGTTAACATTGGCGTCCATGAGGATGGTCTTATACATATTTCTGAGCTGACCGATAGGGGATTTATAAAGGATCCTAGAGAAGTCCTTTCGCTGGGAGATGAAGTAAGGGTAAGAGTTATTGGCGTTGATGTCCCTAAAAAACAGATATCGCTTTCATTAAAACAAGCTAAGTTGGTAGAATCCAAACCTGCTCCTCATGAATATCGGCCACGCGATGAAAGAGCTCGTAACAACAGAGCTCCTCGTAGCGATAGACCACGCGATAACAGAACGCATGACAGCAGAACACATGACAATAGGAACCGCGACCACAATAGGTCCCAACAAACAAAACATGATCCTAGACCTCCTAAAGTGAATCCAAACTCACCTTTTGCTGTATTGGCAGGTATTAGGGATAAGGTTGGCAAAAAATAATACACCTGTATAAGTATTGCCAGTGTCATAGCAGCCTTTAGATCAATAACTCATTGATATGATTAATATAATGTGTTGGTACCCTTCTTGCTACTCTTGTTGGGTATGCGCAGTGCTATAGCCTATATCCTTGCCCTGTTCTTTTGCTCAGCTTTGTGTGCAGAGGTTTATGACGGCATATATTGGCATAAGGATGTAAAGCGCTTCCTTGCAAAAGAGACTAACAAATATAACAACAACGTGCTTGAACTTGAAAAGGACTATTTTAAAAAGTTGATAGACCTTGTAAATCAAGGCGAGACCTTTTGGGATATAAAAACTCAATATCCAAAAGCGATAAAGGATCTGACTGGAGCCGAGCTTTCGGATATTTATGAATTAAGATCAGGATACAACGGTTTTGCAAGGAGAATATATTATTTCATATATGATGCCAAGGAAGTCTACTATCTTTATGCTGAGACCAAGAATGGACAGGCGGATACTGAATCCACATCAAAGCTAACTAAGCAAATATTAAAGAAACGAAAGTTAGAAATAGTAAGAACAAGATCTGATGGGCAATATATTATAAGTACGAACAAGAACTGGAGCGAAGTTCCAAAGAGTATACTGGGCGTGGACATAGTGTTAGATGCCGATATTGTAGACTTAACTGAACACAATAAGTCCGTAGAAGTCTATTACGGGTCTGCTGCCATCTTTGGTAAAGGTGACATCGCTACAAAGTTCCAGGTTGCACCAAAGGTCGAAGGTTGTTCTTATGATATTCGAAGCATGGTCTTTAAATTTAATGATGGGCAAGACGAATTATTCTCACAAGGGATCGTTGAGGATGTTTCTCCGGTAACAAGAAAGAATCTGGTGGTCGATTTTATATATTCGTTGGCAGATAAGATGAATATAACGGTGCCTTCTTATGCCGTCGCACAGGAAGCGGATGTCTATTATCTTTTTATCAAAGCGACTGCCCCAGATCCTACATTGCTTGCCCTAAGAGGTTTTTTTGACGGAACTGCTAGACTTAGCGATGTTAATAAAGCTCTTTCCAAAGAGCAAATAGATAAATTAATAAGTGTTTTTGAGGATGGCACAGTGGCTGCACTTTACGACGAGTTTTTACCGGAAGCGGACGTTGAACTTGCAAAGGCAAAGCTGAAGCTGCTTAAGGAATTACAAAATCCAAAACAGGTAAAAACCCCTGTTGAACCAAAACCAGAAGTAAAGATAACGGGGAAAAGTGATATTGAGGATATAAGTTCTGCACTTGAAAAAGCACCTATAACGGACGTAGACCTTTTGTTGGGGAGGGATGGTACTACGGGACTACTAGAACTAGCAATGGATAAGGCCTCTGAAGAGGTGTCTACTGATTATAAGAATTCCTCGGCTCTTAGCGCGTTGGTCTATGTAATGATCAATAAGCTTATGGACAATACACTTGATGAAGTACAAGAAAAGAAGCTGGAATTGCTCATACCAAAATATACCGAGCTAGATATAGTGGTAAAGAAATGTTCCAAACCCACACAGGAGTATAGTAACAGTACTTTGGATGAGATCCTTGAAAAAAAGGAATTAGGAAAGACGGAGTTTTCCAAATTATTCGAACAGGATATAGCAAAAGAAATATCCAAAGCTTATAAGGCTGCCCCCAATGATCCTGTAAAAGCGGTCAGGGTGCTTGTCATAGAAGGTTTACGTCGAAAATTTGAAATAATAGCTAATTCAAATGTCTCTGTTGATCTAACCACAAGAATAGTAGAGAACGACTATTTTAAACTCGATTCTAAAACACATAAGGACTGGAAGCTTGTCACAGAAGAATTGGCAACAAAAGACTTGAAGCCTAGGACCGAGGAAGAGAAGAGAATTTTGGATGATTATAAGAATAAAACAGAACTTATAAAGGATTTTAGAGCTAAGCCATGAAGGACTTTATTTTAACATTACTGCTTCTGTTAAGTTATGCTGCTGCGTATGCGGATGAGGTAACTTTCTCTATAACAGAAGGAGATCGTGTTGAAATTAATGCTCAAATAGATGGCATGAAGCAATATATCAAGGAAGGTTATGATTACGAGGCTGCTGGGGATACAGAGTTTGGCGCCACTGTTGTTTCCTTTCTTAAGAGAGCAGAAACATATTTAGAAAGGAAGATACTAGTGGATAAGGCAGAAGTATTCTATAGAGAGGCTTCTCCTGTAGGGTCCTCTGGTCTTTCTACTCTGGATGAGTTGGTTAAGGGAGATCTCGGTTACAGTGGAACAGATGTAGATAAGGAAATTGAAGGTATAGCAAGAGTATTTAAGTACGAAGTGTACTCTGTGCTAATGTCTAAGAATGGGTTTGAAGCAAGTCCATACGCCGGATGGAAAAAGAATTTTGTTGACGTAATAGATGATGGAAAGGTCATAGAAACAAGTGAGATCCCTAACGAAATAGAGAAGCTTTCTTCACAACTTATAGAAATAAGGGACAAGGCACTTAAAGATGCCGAGAACAGTATTAAAAAAGTAAAGGAGCTCATCAGTCTTAAATCTGCTAATTATGTTGAGCAGAGCGAGATTGAAATGAAGCCACTCAAATCATATTCAAGCCCTTATAGAAAAGAAGAGGTGATGAGATATGCAATGGCTGTGAACATGGAGTTCAAGTATAGGGTCATTGCAGCAGAACTTAAGGAAAAGATCGCCAGTCTTGAGTGGATAAAATTAAATCCGGGAACTAGTAAGTCAGAGATAGCTAATACTAAACATAAACTTAAGGCATATAAAAAATATGTCTTCAGATATAAGATGCAAACACCTATAAACATCCTTTATAGGACCGGAAAAGAGGTAGAGTCATCCATCTATATGATGGTAGCACTGGGCATACAAGACATAGCTTTTTATAAGTTCCCTAACGTATTCTTGACAGAGGAGAATGCTGCTTTTTATGAACAATTCACCAATGCTACCTTCACACAATATATGAAGGATAGGTTTGGGAGTTGGGCACCATATAAGTCTTTTGGAGCATTCGTTGCCACATCTCATCTTATAAGAGCCTTACCCGCTCCTAGTTTTATTCTCAAAATATCAAAATGGGCTGACTCAAAGTTATGGGGTGTTGGTGGTACCAGGATAAGAGGTTTGGCGCTTTTTTCCATATCTATGGCTGCAGCATCAAAAGTATCAGAGGCTGTATCTTTGTATGATAATTTTAACGGGGAATTGAATTTTGATTCAAGTGGCCTTGATTTTATAAGCGATGATCCTGACCTTTCAAACGTTCAAAGTGAGTTGAGCGCGCTCGCAAACAGTTATATTAGCAAGAGCCTTTATTATTCCTTTAGTGACTTTATGGTCTCTACAGGCAACTTCCTAACTTCTTTTGCATTATCAGAAATGATACTGAAACAGATAAATGGAAGGCTCATACCCTGGGGCTATTATGGTGTAAAGAGCAAGCTGAACAAGACAAGATGCAGAGCTTTGTTGAACACGATTACCACAGCATTAAAGAATACTCCCAAGGCGATCAAATATACCGGTAACGTATTCAAGACCATATTTATGGATGCAGCTCCGATGTTCTTGCTTGCAAGTTTTATCGATAAGTGGATGGAAGTTGGAGCTATTTTATCGATAATGGACCAAAACAAAAAGAGATGGCAGATATATATTTGAAACTTCAAAAGTTGGAATATGAACTTTTAGGTACCGGTATTAAGGCGTACCTTGATGAGCCTCAGGAAAGACTTGCTATGTATGATAAACTGGATGATCTGTCCTTGATAGAGGATATAGTGGAGTATCTCAGGGATAATGATACCTGGGTGGTTGGTACCATAAAGAAAAAATTTGACGACCAATCAAAGACAATGGTGGAAAGGAATGCTGATGTAGATGAGTTTATAACTCAGGTCTTTGATGCCATAAGCTCCAGTAAGATAAACACGACTCAGCTTGCTCTGCTGGAGACCCAGTACAATTCCAACATAGGCTACAAGGAAGTTACGGCAGATATTTATAGTGAAGAGAATTACACTCAGCTTGTGAATTCCTCAAAAGAGCAATTAGATTTTATATCTGAGAACGGCGATTCTGTTATAAAGGGGCTTGGTGAACTTGATCCTAACATACCTGCCATGGCAAAGCAGATCAATCAAGAGCGCCTCTTTAATGAGCAAAAATTCTTCACCAATATTAGGCAGGGCATTTGGGGAGCAGAGGAAAAGCTACTTCTTGTTGAACTAACCAAGGAGCGTTATCCCGACGATTATCAGGTTTATGTTGATTTTTACACGGGCATTATAGATTCTGCCTATAATTATTCTGGAACACCAGACAAAAAGATAGCTAACATGTTCAAGAATATTTATCCTAAATTTGTAGAAGCGCCTCTTATGGTCAAGAATGATTATGCTGAATTTGCATATTTTGGAGAAGACCTGCTTGATGCATTAGTGTTCAGCATCTATAGTTCGTTCATGAAAGGTGTTAATACCCTGTCGAGTGATTCGGATAAATATTGGAGCTATATGGATAATATTGTAGTTGCAGCCGTAGGCATAGGTTTATCAGGGGATGACTCTTACTCATATCGTACTTTCAATTATATGGGGTTGACGTTGTTCACTATACTATCTGCACCGTTGACTACTGCGGAATGGTCCTCTTTTAAGGTATGGAAGGAGGATGCGGCAAATATAAATAAGACGTACAAAGACTTTGCATATGAGAACTGGAAACTAAAAAATCCAGGTAAAGGCAATGCTTCATTTGATGAATTCTATGCAGAAGTATGGAGAAGCTGGGTCGCATCAGATGTCGCCAAGATCTCAGAAGAAGATGCAAAAGATGCTTACGGTATTTGGAAAAACAGAAGAAAGAATAGAGGGTTCTGATCTTTCCGGCTGCAGCCGGTGCCGACCACAGCCGGAACCAGTAAGTCCTTAATCTTTTGACTCGGTATCATTAGTTCCATAGTTGGAGATGAAAGAAACTTCTGTTGCAAATATCTCGTAGGATCTACTTTTCTTTGTCTCTCCATCTTCAGTTCCATTAGAGTTATTCCTTATCTTTCCTTCGACAAGGACCATGGAACCTTTCCTTAACATTTTTTCGCAAGATTCTGCAACTTTACCCCATGTAGTGATCTTGTGCCAATCTGTTCTTTTGACCTTTTCACCCTCCGGTGATTTGTAGAACTCGTTCGTAGCAATGTTAAAATTAGTTACCTTTTTCCCGCTTGGTGTAGCCCCGCTGTGAGGATCAGCGCCAAGATGCCCCATTAAAACCACCCTGTTCATTCCATTCATAATGTAAACCTCCTAAAGTTAAATTACATTATTTAGGTGCTAGATCTGGGCCGGGACCTTTTACCCGTTCTTATTAAATGGAGTGTACTAAAAAAGACTGCTTATGCCGACAAATAGCTGAGCGTTTGGTATATCGACCGCTTTATAGAGTCCGATCCTCAGAGTGACAGGCATATGGTACAGTATATTCCCGTCGGTCCTTAGTTCAAATCCAAATGAGTGAAGATCTGTTCTAAAGTTCTTACCGATAAAACCGTTATCCATTATTACTGCACCGTGTAATTTTCTAAAGAAGATTGGTGAGATCCCTGGGCCATCGTTTATGGTCCATATTGGGAACCTGTATTCGATGTTAGACACATATACTGTTCGAGTAGCCCTATAAGAGATAGGATAACCTCTCAGTAAGAAGGATTTGGAACCAAATATGAGAGATGATACTTCTCCACCGACCAGGAAGAACATGCTTGGATTGCCATAGGTGTAAGCCGCAGAGTTGTTGAATGCAAGTACATGATGTGACCATAAAGGTATAAAAAAGGTTATCTGTCCGTCGATCTGGTATTCATTGTAAGTCGACATTCCTTTTGGATATAAACTGTATCTTAAGTATCCAGAGGACCCGCTTTCTGCCCAACTGATCGCAGACAGTGTCGTAGATGTTTCGTTGTACCCGATACCCCAGAACACACCAAGTCTTCTTGAACGTTCATGTAAAAAATCCACTTTTCTATAATCATAATTGATGCCGGTAAAGACAGCCCAAGAAGTGTTAAGCGGTATAGCGATGTTAGTGTTGGAATTCAGTTCTTCTATTATTTCGTTATCGGAGTACCAGGTGTTATCGTTATATGCAGATATGGAGAATATAGGGTAGAAGGATTGGTTCGTATATGAAAGTCCAATCAATGGTTTTTTAGTCCTGGAATCATACATGCCTTGTGCAAAATATTGATGTCTGAACAGGGAGTCGGCACCGTAGGTCAACCCGCCTATAGTGAACCCTTTTTCTACAAAAGAAAAAGTAGGCAACCAGAACTTTGGTACCAGTGTCTTTAACGGCGAATAAGATTTGTTATCCAGTTCTTCTGCCTGTGGAGCAGGAGAGGTGCTTATTGGCAGCGTATCCATTTGGTGTTTGGAAGTTTCCTTATGCTTTTCATCCAGAGGGACACTGCCTATCCTAAACCCTCCATAAGAGTAATATGTTATATATATTCTTTTGTCGTTATGAGCTATAGCAACATCAAAAGCTCCAGAGATGAGGTTGGTTAGTTTTGAGGTGGAGTGTGTTGTCAGGTCCACACTATATATATTGAATACACCATCTCTATCATCTATCAGTAGTAGGTCCTTTTTATTCCTGGATAACGTTATCCCCTTTATGCTGCCTGTAGAGCTATAGATCGTTCGGCGCTTCCCATTTTCATCAAGCTCAACGATCTCTTCGTTCTTGTCCGTTTCCTTCTCTACGAAGTATATCTTTACCCCCTTATCAGTTCTGATGCAGTTTGGAGAAGATAATCTTGAAAGAAGGTTTGAAGAATATACTGTCTTTAAAAGTTTGAGACTATGGTCCTTCAGCTCTTCCAAAGAGATACTTGCTGCTCCTGTCTTGGCCCTTATAGTGCACACGGTGTTGGGATCTATTACATCAAGATATAGAACCCTCCAGCTATTACCGAGCGTATGTACGAGGAGCCTGTTAATATTATATGTTTTGACGTCATAAAAATTGCCCGAGACTTCTTCCTCGAACCTATTGAATATTACGGTGTCATTATCGAGCCACTTTACAAACGAGGCATCATCGGTCCTTCTTCTATGGACCTCTTTACCTGTTGCAGTATCAATTATTACCAGCGAGTTCCTTTTATCTGGATCTAGGCTGTAGTAGGCAAGGTGTTTTCCGTCAGGAGATTCTGCGGGCATCCTGTTAATAAAACCTTTAGTCCCCTTGTCCTCTATCTCAGTTACTTTGTCTTTTTTTATGTCATTTATCCATGCCTTATAGAAGATATCTTTTTGGGACAGGGCTTCCTTCCAGAGTTTCGAAATACTCTTTCCTGTGAACTTCTTGAAAGAATAACTTGGATAGTATGGTACTACACCGGCATTGTGTTTTGATATTTTCCCAGGTACATCCATGCCATATTTTGATCCAACGTGTTCCAAAAGTAGATATCCGTACAAGTAAGGCCTGTTACCCATAGGCCACTCGTCTATCATGTAAGGCGCTTTTGAAAGTTCATACATCCCTTTTTCGTTAAGCTTGTCCTCGTTAGCAGAGACCCTCAACATGGTGCTTAAGAAGGTCGATCGCCCTCTACCTTTAGAGGTCATATTGGTCTCTTCAAATACGGTATAGGCTTCTATAAGGTTCAGCGGTGACAGACCATTCATACTTACAACAGTACCGAATATAGCCCTAAGACCGACACTATATCCCCTTGTAGTTGAGAGGCTGATTATGTGTGTGAGCTCATGGAAGCAGGTGTCTCGCAACCAATTGTCATATTCGGATATAGATGAATGAGGTAGTGGCGGTATGGTGTATATGTATACGGTATTCTGTGGTACTGGTGTGGCAAATCCGTTATGTGAGTCGGAGTTATCCACTAATACTACCTGTATCCTGAGGTATGGCGTCGAATTGAGGTCCTTTGTGAGTTTTGTAAAAGCATCTTCCATGTATGTGGAAGTTAATCTTGCCATTTTTTCCATGTTCTCAGGTACAAAATAATCCTCACTGGACCTTGTCGGATAGTGTACATCAAAGTGCTCTGTAACTATGGTCTTGAACTTAGAGTACTTATACGGGACTTGTGAAGTAGTTGTAAATCCAGCAGCAAAGCAAGTGTTGAGGGATAAAAGAGCAGTAACAATGGAACACAGGAGAAAGGACATATAAGTGAATCTTAATGTTTGATATCAAAAAAGTAAAGGATTCAGGTCCTATTTTATGATATAGATTTGCTCGCTATGGATTTTAAGGACTTGACTTTAAAAGAGTTGACCGAGGTGGTTGCAAAGCTTGGCAAACCTCAATATACAGCCAAGAACTTATTCCGATGGGTATATAAAAGAAGAGTCGAAGATTATTCTTTAATGAGCGATATTTCCAAAGAACTGAGGGAATATCTCTTATCTAATTATCTTATTCAGGTACCCAAGATAGTACATACCGAAAGGTCAAAGGACGGGACTGTTAAGTTCCTGCTTGAACTTAGTGATGAGCAAACAATAGAATCTGTTCTGATACCAAAGGAAGACAGGACCACCATATGTGTGTCTACCCAGGTTGGTTGTAAGATGGGGTGCAAATTCTGTTGTACCGCCGCTCAAGGTTTTATGAGGAGTCTTAATCCTTCCGAGATAGTTAATCAGGTCGTCGTAGTCAATGATTTCGCGAGAAAGGAGCTTAAATACCAGGTTGACGATAGCGGTATAAGAGCTATTACAAATATAGTTTTTATGGGGATGGGAGAACCCTTAGATAATCTTGACGCTGTTGTTAAGGCGATAGATATCTTATCTGATCATAATGGGCTTGCTTTTGGGTTGAGAAAGATCACTGTTTCCACCTGCGGACTTGTTCCGATGATAAAGGAATTCAAGTCGAGGTGTGGCGCAAAGATAGCGATCTCCCTTAACGCAGCTGATGATGCCCTAAGAAATAAGATAATGCCCATTAATAGGTCTTATCCTGTTAACTCAATAATAGATGCAATAGTGAGACTCCCTCTAAAAAGCTTGGAATTCATAACTATAGAATACATAATGTTCGGAGGTCTTAACGATTCCCGTGATGATGCAGAAAAATTGGCCAAACTTCTAAAAGGGAAACCTGTAAAGGTGAACCTTATACCTTTTAACCCCTACCCTGGAGCTACTGAATTCAAGCGTCCTAGCGATAAAACCATGCATGATTTTTATGATTACTTGGCAGGAAAAGGTGTTATATGTAACGTCAGGCATAGCAGGGGTGCGGATATAAGTGCTGCCTGTGGCCAGCTAAGATCCAAAAAGGTATAAAGTCTTTATGGAAAATTCTTATACACCGATGATGAAACAGTACAACGAGGCAAAGGCTGAGGTGCCAGGCAAGCTGCTGTTCTTTAGGATGGGCGATTTTTATGAATTGTTCGGAGAGGACGCACTGGTTGCAGCTCCTGTTCTTGGTATTGCCCTTACATCCAGGGATAAGAAGAACCCCGTACCGATGTGCGGTATTCCTTATCATGCAGTGAGTTCATATATATCAAAACTTACACAGAATGGTTACAGCGTAGCTATTTGTGAACAGATGGAAGATCCCAAAAAAGCAAAGGGGATAGTTAAAAGAGAGATCATCAGGGTGGTGACGCCATCCCTGGTCTATGACTCTGATGTAATAGAGGGCAAGCAATCCTCTTACCTGGCTTCCTTGGTAAAAGAAGCTCATTCCTGGAGTTATGCGTATTTAGATTATTCTACTGGAGAGTTCAAGGCTAACTCGGTATCTAATACCGATGCGCTTGTTAAAGAGTTATCTTTGGTGGCACCAAGGGAAATAGTTTGTGAGAAGGGTCAGGAAACCCCTGATATATTAAAACGATTTCTGTTGAATGTTAGTTTTTCGTCAATTGAGCATAAAGGATCGTCGATATCCGGACCACAACTCTCTAGGATGATAGTGGACTCACGACTTTCTGGCCCAGAAGTAAAGGCCGGAGGGATGATACTTAATTATTTAACAGCCACGCAGTTCAGGGATCATTTTCCACATATAAGGTATTTTTCTAAAGTTTCATCTTCCGAGTATCTGGGTATAGATGAGTTCACTTCAAAGAATTTGGAGTTGTTCGATTCTTTTCTTAAGTGTGTTGATGATACTGTAACACCGATGGGCGGAAGAGCTCTCCGGCAGACAATTGCACAGCCTCTAATGAATAAGAAAACTATAGATGAGAGGCTTGATTGTGTACAGCTCTTGATAAACAACTATGGATTTATGGAAAAAATGCGTCTGCTGTTGGCACAATGCTCTGATATAGAAAGGTTATCTTCCAAGATCGCTCTTGATCAATATGGTCCAAGGGACTTTAAAAGACTTTGCGAGAGTATAGAGACCGCAGCTATTATCTATGATGAGGCCAAACGACTTAACGGCCTGAATCTTCCAGAACTTGATAAGGATGCCATCGCTGATTTTTCAAAAAGCATGATCCAGCGTATGGAAGATGAGCAGCCTCATACCGCAAAAGACGGCGGTGTCTTTAGAAAAGGATTTG
>CAYVOB010000016.1:0-16588 GCA_964452945.1 uncultured Bdellovibrionales bacterium | reverse complement strand
GCAAACTGGTTTTCCTGAGCAGCAAGTTGCAACTCAGCGATATTGTCCTGAGCATTAATGATAAGGTCGGACTGGAGTTCCTGTTCTGCCAAAGCATCATCGCTAACTAATTTGTTATCCCATTGATTTTTCAAACTTCGTAACTGATATGTGCTGTTTAGGGCCGTAAGTGCGTTGGTGCTTTCGTCTGCATCCTGATCGTCATCCTCTTCAGCCATGAAATTCTGATACATTACTGAGAACATTGCCTGACCCTGAGCCATTTGCGCATCAAAATCATTCATGTACCTTGCAAATAAGCTTGAGCTAACAAGTGCTATTGTTGCTAAAATTATGAATCTTTTCATTTTCCCCTCCGGAAAACTTGGTCTTCTTGCCTTAATTAATGCAACACCCATGCCAAAACCAAACACCATATAAACCCTAATATTATCAACGTCTTAAAGAATAAACTCTGGCTAAGTATTTAAAATTGGCTGTAAAATGTTTAGTCAGTTATAATATTGTTGTTCAAGGAGGGTCTATGTCGTTTAAGGCGTTATTATTACCTCTGGTCTTTTGTTCCGCTACTGTCTTTAGCTCCATGCCGAATGCAGGCCTGAGCATAATCTACACCAATGACATGGAGGGTAGTATTGCTACCTGTGGCTGTGCCACCGACCCTGGTGGAGGAGTGGAGAGAAGGATAAACTGGTATAAGCAAAGTAACTTTTCTCCGTTTGATACCATTTACATAAATTCAGGCTCCACACTGTTCCCTGATACAGCTTTCTTGGATTACGAGACTGAGTATCTAAAAGTTGGTGCTTCTATAATGGCCGATTCCCTGTCAGCAATGAACATCGATGCATACACGCCAGGGGCTTCTGACCTTAAGATGGGAAAGGGCTTTTTTAAAACTACGACTAAAAAGCTCCCAGTACTTATAACCAATTCAAACTCAAAGGAGTTCCTAAAAGAGGTAAAGATAAAAAAGGCCGGACTTAACATAAAGATACTTGGGATAACTACACAAATAAAGGGACTCTCAAACTACGACCCTGTAAAGGCTTTGAGAAAATTCACCGCAAAAAAAGGTAAGAAAGACTTTTTTATACTCCTTGCTGATACGGACACAAAGACACTTAACACTATACTAAAGAACATAAATAACCTCGACGTAGTACTTTCCTCTTCAATAGAGGAGCAGCTTACAAAGCCAGTAAAGATCGGCAACAGCACCATCGTAAGAGTACTCAGGGGTGGTGATAGCATCGGTGTTTTTGAAAAAGAGAACAAGGTCGTTTTTCTTGGACGGGTCTATGCAAAGGACAATGAGTTCAGCGATAGAATAAAAAAATATGAAGGGCTGCAGAGTACTGCAGCCCCAAAGATCAAAGACGATTTTTAATATACTTACTGTTCTATAAGATCAGCAAAGCTTTCCCCAAAACCTAGATAAAGAAGGGCGTTACCGACATCATATCCGCTTGCCATAAGGCCGGCAGGGATAGAATTAGGTATCTCATCATTCCATTTTAGCTCTGTAGGGTCCACAGGAATAGAACCATCGTGATAGCAGGATTTATTCTTATATGAATCCTTGCTCTGTTTGAAGGTTATCCAAGGAGTTGTAAGGACCGATCCGCCATCTGTGTGAGCATGAAAAGTCACAGAGCCACACTCGTCAGTCCAAGAAGCCGATACTAGGTAATTAGCGCCAAACGGGATCACGCTGACCTTTGACTTCATTGTCACGAACTCACGAGAAAAGGTCTCAGAGGCTGTTTCCATTATGATCTGAAGATATGCATTACCACCGACGATTATGTCCCTTGTAGCTTCGTCAACGTCAGCAGCAAATCTTACTTTATAAGCTATTACAGCGCCAATATCCATTGGTGCAGGGAACAGGTTTACATCTGTGCTTGAAGGAGTAAAATAATTCCTTAAAAAATCAGAGGAACTATAACAAGGAGCAGAGAGCAACTGACCTGTGCTAGGTATCATTATAGTGTTCGTAGTGCTATCGTCGGTATAACCATATGCGCACGAACCATGTACCCAATCCGTAAGGCCGTCACCAGTAGTGTCCGGTCCCAGATAAAGGTCATTAAGGTTTGCATAGTGGGCGGTGTTATAACCAAAAAAGTTAGCGAAAGTCCTTTTTGCAGTATTATCCGTAAATGCAACAGCAGGCTCTTCAGAGATCCACAGCGTATTGAAGCTCGCTGCAGGATCAACATCCGATGGTGTTGCAGGATTGCTATTGTTGTTATTGTTCCTCTGTATAGGCTCATAACCATTCTTGCTACAAGAAGCAAGGATCATTACCGCTATGCTAAGGATTAAAACTTTCTTCATATTTGTTTCTCCCTTGTCCCCTCAACAGGACGTTTTCTTACCTATTATAATGCAAACTGCGTGCCTGAGGGGTAAAAAAGATATAACTATTTAATATTAAAGACTTTTTATAATACAAACACCTTGCTTATCCAAGGCCTAAAATACCATAAAAAAGTATCGGATGTTCATTTTTTAGACAATTTTGGAGAGCATTCACTTAGTAACCAGTTAAGATAATCAGCAGAGCCATCAGTTATTGGTAAAGATATGAGCTCAGGAACTGAATAACTATGATTAGCTTTAACGAGCTTTTCTAAGCTAGAGAAATAACTTTTTTTGGTCTTTATTATCATCAAGAACTCTTCGGTTCTTTCTATCTTGCCCTTCCAGTGAAAAAAAGACCTGAGCCCTGGGATTATATTAACGCAAGCAGCTAATCTTTTTTCTAAAAGGACTTTAGCTATCTTGTCTGCATTTTTTTGAGTAGCTACCGTTACCAACACAACTATGGCCTTTGAAGCTAGCTTCATTTTTGTATCTTACTGCCTGCAGGCACTGGATCCGTGATCCATACGTTGCCTCCTATGACTGAGCCCTTACCGATGTTTATCCTTCCTAGTATCGTTGCACCGGCGTAAATTATTACATCGTCCTCAACTATAGGATGTCTTGCAATACCCTTGATAGGATGACCCTCCTTGTCCAGAGGGAAGCTTTTTGCACCAAGAGTCACTCCCTGATACAAGCGAACGTTCCTGCCTATCACCGTCGTCTCGCCAATGACGATACCTGTTCCATGGTCCATAAAGAACTTCTCGCCGATCTCTGCCCCGGGATGAATGTCTATACCAGTCTCTGAATGTGCAGATTCGCTCATTATCCTAGGGATCAACGGGACACCTAGTTTATATAATTCGTGCCCTACCCTGTGATTTATAAGAGCCCTTATGCTTGGATAGCAAAAAATAGTCTCACTCTCGGAGCGTGCAGCAGGATCCCCTTCATACGCCGCTACAGCGTCGGTCTGCAAAAGATGCCGTATCTTTGGAAGGCTCTGGATGAACTTTTCCACCACCTCTTCCGGTTTGTTCTCACACTCTTCGCAAGCATCCTTGTCACAAAAAAAGCAGTAACCTCTAAGGACCTGCTCCTTTAATTTGTTTGCAATAATGTCGAGTGTAGCGCTCATATAAAAATGCCTACTGGAAGAAGTAAGGTCCGTACTCCCAAAATAACCCGGAAAGAGCACTGACCTTAGTAGCTCCATTATCTCCGCCAGCTCAGTCAGCGACGGCATAGCCTTGTTCTTATACTCTCCCTTGCATAGCTCATCAGAGATCCTGGTTATGGTATCCTTTTTCATAGGACTTTTTTCTCCTTTAACTTACCAAAGTGTAGTTGATATGTGGTCCCCATCATTGCAGCAACTTTTTTATTGTGTGTTGCAACAACGATGCCTGTCTTGTTCTCTGAACATATTTTCATTATATACTTAACGATCTCTTCCGTAAGATGTTCGTCCAGGTTCCCGGTAGGTTCATCCATCACCAGTAAACGCGGTGACATCACCAGGGCCCTTGCAATTGCAACACGCTGTTGTTCACCTCCAGAAAGCTGTCTTGGGGAATTATCTTTTTTAGAGGACAATTTTACCTTGTCCAGTAATTCATCCGCCATGGACCTTGCCTTTTTATATGGCACTCCCGCTATCAGGCAAGGTATCATAACGTTCTCAACTACATTAAAATCCTTTAAGAGATAATGGAACTGAAAAACAAAACCAAGCCTTTTGTTCCTAAGTTCAGCAAGTTTTTTATCCTTCATATGGCTTATATCGTCGCCGCACAAAAGTACCTGACCGCTATTGAACCTATCAAGACCACTCAAGCAGTTCAGGAGCGTTGTCTTGCCAGAACCGGATTCTCCCATAATGGCTATGGTCTCACCCTTAGCAACCTTTAGTTCAAGCCCTGTCAGTACAGGCAGCTCCGTACCGTCACCCTGAACGTAGGACTTACTGAGCGTCCTGGCCTCTAATACCATAATACACACCCTCTCTTTTAAATCTTCTGAATAAACTATACAGCGGTAAAGCACAACCTAAACAAACAAAGAACAATACAACCAACAGCACAAATAATAGTTCCAAGAAGCCGACTTGCACAGGTATTTGCGACATCAGGTAGATATCGGCCGGTAAGGCTATTATGCCCCATTTTTTTATGGCTTCAATACTTAAAAGCCATAATCCGATACCAAAAATATATCCCATCAGTCCCAGTATCATCGCCTTGAAAAAGAATATCCTTATTATCCTAAGTGTACCCATACCCAAGACCTGCAACATCGAGATCTCGCTCCTTAGTTCGCGGACCAGCAGTATCAACGTCGCTATAATATTAAATATTGCTACTGCAATAAGAACGCTTAATACAAAACCCACTATCATCCTGTCCAACTTTACCGATTCCAAGATCCCATAGTTCATATCTTTCCAAGTACGGACCTTGGTCCCTATTGAGAGCACATCCTCCAACTTGGACGCAGCCTGTTCCAGAGATGCATCTTGTGAAAGTTTGATCTTCACGGCCGATTCGAAACCGGCCTCCGGGAACAGCATCCTGCCTGTATCAAGGGATATGTATGCAAGCCTGGAATCAAGGTCATATAGACCAAAATCGACTATACCGCATACCGTTAGGGACATTGGCGCTTTTTCCATGTTGCTACCGGAATAGACGACGTTCAAATTAGAACCTGGCTCCAGCCCCATTATGGATGCAGAAGCAGCTCCAACTATCACTGCTCCTTTATCGCTGAATATGCAATTTGGATCCCCTGACCTTAGATATTTCCTTATAGGAACGACCTTATCAAAGGAGCCTTCCTCCAATGCCTCAAAAGCAATTCCCCTAACTACTTTTGTGGATGACACCAATAGCTCAAGGTAGCCGAAATATTTTACATCAGTAGCCCTTGGCCCCAGGGTACCGGCTATTTTTTGTTTTAGTCCACCCTCGTAGTAATGGCCATATTCATTAGAGACTACAATATCGGATGTAGAATCGACATAACGTTCCTTTAGTACATCAAGGTAGCCCTTAAAAGCGGACAAAGAGACCAAAAGGGCAGCAACACTGAGTGCTATAGTACCTATAGTAAAGAACCGTGCAGCCTTATAGAATCCCTTTGGTTTGGTGAATAAGAGCTTAAGTGCTAATCTTGCCTCAAATAACAATTGTTACACCTTTTTTACCATTATATTCGTCACACCGGCTATAACAGTATCGTTGTTCTTTAGTTCTCTTCTTTCTATCTTCCTGCCGTTAACAAAAGTACCATTACTGGAACCATTGTCTATAACCGTTAAAGCATCCTGATGAAGATAGAAGGTGCAATGATGCCTGGACATCTTAGTGTCGTCAACGTTAATATCACAGCCTTCTCTTCCAACTGTAATAACGTTCTCAACAACGGTCACGTTCCTGTGAGGAGCCTGACCCTTAAATATATCAAGTACCCAGGGCATAGTATCAGAACGAAAAATACTGTTTGAACTCGAATGGATGAGGTCTTGTAGCTATAGAGCTGATCTCGTCCCTCTTTATGCTTATCCAGTACTCAAGTAGCTCTTTTGAGAAGACGTCTCCCTTCAAAAGATATGCATTATCCTTTTCCAGAGCGTCAAGGGCGTCATCAAGGTACCTAGGCAGCAATTCAACTTTCCTATTCAATTTTGAAAGCGCCTGGATATCGTTAATGGCTTCACCGCTTACATCTTTTGGTTCGATCTTGTTCTTTATACCGTCCAATCCTGCAAGAACAACGGAGCTCAAGGCAAGATATGGGTTAGAGGTCATATCCGGTGTTCTCAGTTCCACCCTTGTCAGCTCAGCGTTCTCGACGGCACTCTGTATCCTTATCGCATTGAGCATACTATTTTCGCCGTATGATATCGCAACAGGAGCATCATAACCCGGCACCAGCCTCTTATATGAATTGGTAGATGGATTGGTTAGTGCACAAAGACTTCTCATATGTTTGAGTATTCCACCCACATACCATCTAGCCTCGTTACTTAAACCTCCCTGCCCCTTGGTATCGTAAAAGGCGTTCTTACCGTTCTTTACGATATATGAATGTACATGCCAGCCGCTTCCTGGTGAATTGAACATTGGTTTGGGCATGAACGTAAGTTTTATATTGTCCACATCAGCGATATTAAAAAGTAGATATTTAACCGTAACTATGTGGTCCGCTGTTACAAGCAGCGGCTCGAACTGGAATTCTATCTCTTGCTGCCCCTTTTTACCTATCTCGTGATGATGGTACCTTGTCCTTATCCCAAAATCCTTCATCATGCACGACGCTTTATCCCTGAAGTCATCATAAAGGTCCATAGGATTTACGGCGTGGTAAGCACCAGAATGAAGTTTCTCTCCTGACTCAAGATAGTAGTAAGAGGAACTCCTTCTTGCGTCGTATTTAACATCTTTGAAGATGTAGAACTCGACTTCGGAAGCCAGCATGATCTTTTCACCAAAACCCTCATTCCTGATATATTCACACGCCTTTTGGGCCACATAACGTGAATCCTGGGCCGCTCTTTTTCTTGGTTTACCGACTGTGTAAAGGTCCACAAAAAAACTAAGGGTCGGTTTTTGTCTGAATGCATCAAAAAAGACCGTATCAAGATCAGGGACTTGTACAAGATCATAATCCCCTTGTGTGTTAAAACCAAAACTTGAGGTATTGAAAGGGATACCTTCGACCATCACCTCTTCGGTGAAATCCTCAACAGGTATCGTTATGTGATGCAACCTTCCGTTTATGTCCTGCGTCTTAAGATCGATCATCTCTATACGCTTTACATGGCATAGTTTTTTTATGCTCTCCCATTTTTTGTTCGCTGTTTCTGTGTTATTTGCCATACCCGATCCCCCCTGCTATTATCCAAAATGATAGATTTAACATGGCAATGACTATTCTTCTTGCCACTGCTTTATTTTTATATACCACATAAAATAAAAGTCCGTAATACAATAGCGCCACCATTAGCCCTGTCCTAAAGAACAGCGAGATAGAACCTAGTGTCAAAAAACCGCCTGCTATTGCCAGCTCCGCATATGGTATTTTTTTTTCGAACATATCAAGTCGGCTCATGTACATCGACATAAGACCTAATACCAGCACCAATGCCGCAGCAAAACTAGCAACGGTCGTAAAAAGTCCTGTTCTGTAAAAGAACAGCAACGAAAATATAAAGGTCAAAGAAAAGCTCAACACCCCGAACCATTTTGATGCAAGGAGCATCAGTACATGTTCCATCAATTCGTGCCTTCTTATCTTCTCCCTTATTTCATGGATTATCCAGAACGGAGTGGATGCTCCTGCTGTAACTAGTACGCTCTTGCAACCCTTAAGATCTACCCCACCAAGCTCCGAGGAGTTCTCTATATGGAAAGCATGGTTCCCTGACTTTGTGGCAGTCTCATAAAGACGAGTAGTGTTGGCACTATGTTTTCCTCCAGCGACTATAATGCAATCGTAAGACGCCACTTTCTTACTTACCTCTTCCTGCCTTTTTCTGGTGGCATCGCATATCGTATCTATTATCTTTATATCCCTAAAGTGGGAGGCAAGCTTTTTACAAAGCTCATGGAACACCTGAGGTTCCTGGGTGGTCTGGGCAACGACGCAAATACGTTCATCCTTTGCCCTGCTCATGATGAAGACCTCTATCTCCTCCACTGTGGACAAGACAACTCCTTTGCCATCAGAGTAGCCCAAAAGTCCCTGTGTCTCTGCATGACCATGGTCTCCGATTATAACTGTCATATAACCCTGGTTAACGTGGGCTTTTATTATCGCCTGAACCCTCGCTACCTTTGGACAGGTAGCATCGCAGAGTTTAAAGCCACGCTCAGTCAGTTCCTGTCTCAATTTTGGGGTAATGCCGTGGGATCTTACAAGCACGTAACTATTAGGCTCTATCTGGTCCAGATCATCAACGCTCCTAACACCAAAGGCCTCTAGTTTTTCTATGACCGTATTGTTATGAATGATGGGACCGAGTGTGTATATAGGTTTTTTGCCACTCCTGACAAGGTCCATGCACAGGCTCAAAGCACGCCTTACGCCCATGCAAAAGCCAGCATATCTTGCCAGTTTTATCTTCACTTATTTATTGGTCAGCGATGCCAATCTTGAAACATATCTTGAGCCCGTGTTCTTGTGGACAACGCCTTTTCTTATGGTCTGGGCGACTATCTTTTGTGCTATCTTAAGTTTCTTCAACAAGTCTTCCTTATTGCCGGAAGCAGCAGCGTCCCTGACGGCCTTTATAGCTGTCTTCATTGCAGAGCTTGCTGTCCTGTTCCTAAGGTTCCTTTTCTTGTTCTGTCTGTTCCTTTTCTCAGCAGATTTATGTGTTGCCATTTTTTATCACTCCTCTGGTCTTTTTTTCGGGCTTATTTACCAGCAAAATCAAGCAGTAGTCAAGTGTTATATACCATAGGCTGGAGACGCAAGATCTATATAACGCTTAAATGCTTCATCAAGATATTGAGGCCCAGTAGGAACAGTACCAAGCCACCGACAACTTCGGCACCCATTTTGAATCGTGTCCCGACCCTGTCACCAAGAAAGGTCCCCAAAAAAGACACAAAAAACGTTACTACGCCGATGATGGCTGCAGGGAATAAGATCTTGGTTCCCAAAAAAGCAAAACTTAGACCTGCAGCCAGAGCATCTATACTCGTAGCCAGTGATAACAAAAGAAGCACCCTCAACGATTCATATTCTATTCTTCTACTACGAGGATCAGGACCTTTAACTCCTTCATAGATCATCTTGATACCGATCACAGCAAGTATAATAAAGGCCACCCAGTGATCGTAACCAGACATTAAGTCTATGAATTGTTCCCCAAGATACCATCCTATGATCGGCATCAATGCCTGGAAAAGACCAAACAAAAAAGCGACCTTTAGAGCATATGAGGTCCTGTAGTTAGGATGTTTTATGCCTAAACTAACAGCTACAGCAAAAGCATCCATTGAAAGACTTAGCGCAATAATAAGTACCAAAAATATGCTCATATTACTTCTTAGGCTGACTCTCCATAGGATCGGTCATAAGATGTCTAGGAGGTTGATGGTACTTTTCTGGTCCCATTGGTGGACGCTGCACCTCTACCCCTGGTCTATTCATATCAGACATGCAACCGCCCTTGTGCATTTCCATCATCTGGCACATAGGTCTTCCTTCATAACCCATATGGTCCCTGAAATGTCCTTTTCCAGGATATCCAAAAATAGCGCTTACGATAATGAGCACTATAGCTCCCAAAGAAACTACTGCCGCACCAAGTTTGACCACGGTGGATTTTTGCTTGACGCCAAAGTTGTAGAGATAAACTCCTGCACCAAGAAGCACAAGACAAAGTAAATAGAACATAGAACACCTCCAGTATTTCTAGTATCCTTTGAACATCAATATTATTATGCAAACGGAGCTAAATAACAAGTGGCATAAAGCGTTCCGTTATGTTAAATTTCCTATTGCTCTTTACGAGGTAAAAATGCATAAATTTATCCTGGGCTCTTTTTGTTTGTTCCTTCTTAGCTCTGCTGGATGCGGTTTATGGGAAGACAACAAGTGCCTCGGCACAATATATAGGTCGCCATCATTATATGTCACCAGCGGTGGAACGATCTATGTAAGCTACTACGTTAAGGATAAATCTATTTATTCCAACAGTTCCTGTATTGAGAATACAGCCAACTTTTCTTTGGTGTTCGCACAATCTTCCGATAATGGCGGCAGCTGGACAAAAAAGATCATAGCATCAGAAGTACTGCCCCAGGATACCACCGAGGTAATGTCCCAATCAATGGCAGTGAACGCTGCAGGATATATATTCGTTACTTATATAGATAGCGGCTCTTTAAAATGTGCTGTTTCTAAGGATTATGGAGCCACTTTTACTCCGGTGAACCTTGAGACAGCAACTACGGTCGGTGGTAACAGCATAATGGTCGATAGCATCGGTAATGTTTATGTAGCCTATAACGCTAATGGGCTTAAATTAAAAAAATATGTTGCTGGTAATGATGCATGGGATGCAGCACAAATCATAGACTCAACTGCAAATACGGGGTTCGCACCTTCGCTAACTGTCACGGGTAATGACCGTATATTCATTTCTTACTACTACAGGGGAAATGCAGATACCGCTGGCCTTAAATATGCCACTTCAAGTAACGGTGGTTCCTCATGGACCAAGGGGAATATAAAGGCAGGGGACGATGATGTAAGCGGCCCTCTGAACTGGATAATCAGCGATACCGATAATTATATATACGTCGCCTTCTACGATCCTGAAGGCTACACGGGAACTAATACCAACTGGGTGGAAAAAGATACGGGCGTTTTCAAGCTCGCAAAATCGATAGACTATGGGGCAAGCTGGGAAATAACGACCGTAGATAGCGACTCCAACACAGGAAAATCGGTTACCATAGTCCCTGGAATGGGAGGCAATTATATTTACGTGTGCTATGGTCTGCTGATCAATACCACAGAAGCCTACAGTACAGACAACAAGATATACTGCGCCACATCCAGTAATGGAGGAGTTACGTTTGGTAGTCCAGTACAGGTGGATACAGGCTCTTATATAGACATTAATGATGGTGGGCTGGAGTACCTTAATCTGGCGATGGATTTTTATAACTCAAATCTGTATATAGTATATTCAGTGACCAACAGCGACGGTACTACGAATCTCAAATTGGGGATCACTATCGACGGGTTGAACTGGACAAAGAGTAACATTTATTAGGAGGCACACTTGAACTCAAGGGTCACAATAATTAGCACTCTCTCTTTAATACTTCTTTCTAGCTTTTGTCATAATTGTTCAAGTTCCGGTGCCAATAATGCAAACCTTACAAGTTTGGAGGTCTCTTCAGGGACTTTAACCCCCGCATTCGATAAGGACACTTTGACCTACTCGGTAAAAGTACCCATAAATATTACCTCGCTGACCTTTAAGCCTACTGCAGAGTCGGAAGAGAACGCCCTCATAACCATTAACGAGCTCCCCGTGATCTCAGGTAACGATTCAGCTCCTATATTAATCTATCCCGGGACCAATACAGTAACTATCGTCGTAAAATCACCAGACAGGAATACCGAAAGGACATACACCATAACCGTACTGGTGATGATAAATGAACTTAGCTCAATACTGCGTGGAAGCGATACAGGCAACAGCGACCGCTTTGGTTGGAGTATTGCCTGCGACGGAACGACATTGGTCATTGGAGCACCTAACGCATCTAGTGGTACTGGCCCCGGAGCCGTATATGTCTTTACTAAAGGCTCCTCCGGATGGGTGCAGGAACAAAAACTGACTTCAAGTGACGGCGCAAATGGTGACCTTTTTGGTTGGAGTGTCGCAGTATCTGGGAATAGTATCGCTGTCGGGGCTCCTCATCAAGATGATGGGATCCACACCGATAATGGTGCCGCATATGTGTTCATAAAGAGCGGAAGCACCTGGTCACAGCAAGGAACAGCCATATACAGCAATACCCCAACTACAGACTATTACTTTGGCTGGAGCGTTTCTTTGTATGGAGACACCCTAGCTGTTGGAGAGCCAAATTATTTAACAGGATACTTTGGAAGTGCACATATTTTCACAAGGAGTGGGGCTGTATGGTCTCACAGGAAACAAATAACTGCTTCTGACAGCATCGGCAATAGTTACTTTGGAGAAGCATTATCCCTGTACAGCGGGACCCTTGCAGTAGGTGCAAAAGGCGACAACAATATAGGTGCGGTATATATCTTCACCGGTGCTGCCAATTCCTGGACCGAACAGGATAAACTGACGGCGCTCCCTCCTTCTGCTTTCAGTAGTTTTGGTTCCTCAGTTTCTTTATATGGAACAAAATTGGTCATAGGGTCGGAAACAGAAAGCACGAACAAGGTTAACAGCGGCGGAGTATACCTATTCTCTGGCTCAGGGAATTCATGGTCACAATCAGGAGGTCTCATAAAATCAAGTTCGCCACAGACCAATGAATATTTTGGACGTAGTGTCAGCCTATACGATAATGTGTTTGCTACTGGTGCCTCAGGGCCTCCACTTCCCGCTTTCCAAAAGGGTTACGTTTCTGCTTTTGGCAAGCAAGAACTATTCGTGTGGAGCGAGATGCAAGATCCATTGATACCCTCAGGGGCAGAGGCTACACAGGCACGTTTTGGGCAGAGTGTTGTTGTTACAGATTCAGAGATAATAATTGGTGCCGACTTTTACGATGGAGATGGAAGCGGTGCCGTTTACGTTTATAATTAATCCACTGTAACGGATTTACTGACGTTCTTTGGTGAATCCGGATGTACGCCGTGATCATCAATTTCCAGTTTATCCAGGAACGTAAGTTTTTTAATACTCATGTCCAGAGCCAACAATTGTAAGACCACTGCACTGGAGAAGAATGGCAAAATATTATCCCCTGTACGAGGCAGTGTTATATAACCGAACCTGTAGTTGGCGCCATATTTGTTTAATACCGGCTTTGAACAAGCATCGTGAAGCAACTTATTCTCTTCTGCTATCACGTAGATATTCGCTCCCCTGATCTTGTGTGTATTTATCTGTGATATGGTAAGATTTACATCCCTGTCTGAAGGGCCTGTTATGAAGATCAATGGGTAGTTAGTATACATTGTATTGAAAAAATTATGGTCCTTAAAGATCGTGTTGAAAAGTTCCAATTCCTTAGGGCAAAGCTCTTTGGGTTTTATGTCCATAAATGCATAATCAGCCACAGCGTTGTAAAGTCTGTGCAGGCTCTTGCTATCCATATCCTTTCCACGTTCGCTGTCCAGCGTATCATTTATTATATCAGAGAATTTCTTTAGTAATGCCCTTACAGCATCCAAACCAAAGATGGTATTTACGCCCAGGATAGTATTAGGGCCATGCTTAAACTCCGTGGCTTCGTAGCCCTCGGTGTGATTTAGCACCACTTCCCTTATCTTTAACGCACCTTCCCTCGCTATCCCCTGCATACCAGTAGCAAGCAGATGTATACTTGGCTCAAGAAAAAGCTCCTCTGCCACAACACCGATATTCTTTTTTGTAGTCTCTATGGTCTCTGCTATCAGAGCGGGCACCCTATTTAGATTCTCACGGAAGGTTTTAACATTCACACCAAGCTGTTCTGCAACCCCAATGGCCAATATGTATAGAACCACCAGCTGGTTTATAAAACTCTTAGTGGCCGGGACCGCGATCTCGGAACCGCAGTATAAAGGAAGATAAAGTTCACTTTTTTCCAAAGCCAGAGTTGAATTTATATTATTCACTATCACAACGTTCGTGGTCTTTTTGCCAGATTCCTTTATCTGGTTTATTATGTCTATAAGGTCCTTGGTTTCTCCACTCTGACTGATTCCAATTATAACGTCACCGTTATTAACTGCGTTGGATGCATGGGACCTGAAGTCACCCGGTAGCATAGGGAATATATTTATACCTGCTATATGATCAAAGAATACTGCTGCTGTTTTTGCCGCGTTGTATGAAGTACCGCAGGCAACACAATATATATTCTTGCCGTTGCTGTGTGCTTTTGAAACTATATCTACGAACTTATCCACTCTCGCCTTTGAATCCCTTGTCTCGTCAGCACTGACGATAAAATCAATTACACATAATTCTTCCCTGTAAGACGATAAGGACTGTTGAACTCCAAGCTCTTCCAAAAAGCTGGATAAAGAAGAACTAAAAGGTCTATTGAGCTTAACACCGTTGGCCTTAAGTTCATCTTTAAGCGTTTTAAGCTGTGTTGAACTCAACACAGTTTTACATTCATCTTCAAAAGCTCTCCAATTGGTGCTACTGGAAAGTTTCATGGCGGCATCCTTTACATAGTCGATAGTCTTCTTGTCTTTCTTCTCCAACTTATTCACTATGTCGACATCAGAACTGCCTTGTGCATAAAGATCTATGACCCTTTTACTGGATTCAACCTGGTTAAAGATCTCCTGCTCCATGAAATATTTAAAGGGTTCGTTCAACTTAGTCTCTTCTATCTTTAATTTACTCCTAACAGGCTCTCTTTTAAGCTCAGCGCCTGTGTAGAGATTATAGAAAGCAAACTCCTTATCGTTGAACATACAAAATTCGTTCTCATTTATAGGCAAAAGGATCTTTGTTTGTGAAAGCACTGATGCAAGGTCAGAGGAAACTATTATGAAAGAACCACCATTGGCGTCATGCCCCTGCCCCATATATAGACTGCTGCCAGCCTTGATAGAAGCCATGTTCTCTGTAACCGGGTCCACTATTACAGCAGCAAAGGAACCTGTTATCTTTTGTGCGGCGTCCATTATGGCCTTCTTAAGGGCCTTGTATCTATACTTTGGGTCCTTTTCGTCTCCTTTTTTAAGTTCTATGGCAAAAAAATGCTCTACTGAATGTACCAGCATCTCTCCGTCATTATCGCTAAGTACCTTATGGCCAAGATCTGTAAGCCACAATTTTAACTGATCGCAGTTCGTTATATTTCCGTTGTGGGCCCCATATATATGTGTTTTGCACCTTACTTCATGAGGCTGAGCGTTCTCCTTTGTAACAGAACCGAATGTTGCCCAACGTACCTGACCACAAAAGATCTTTCCAGATAGTTTTGGTATTTCCAGTTTTCTTGTCACAACGGAGGGTGCGCCAACATCTTTTTTAAGTGTTATTTCCCCTTCACTATTCTGTATAGCAGCGCCGGTAGAATCATACCCGCGATACTCCAACATCATTAAAAGCTTTGAAGAAACCTCTCCAAGGTCTTTTCTTTCATGCTCCGATCTAAATCCTATAACTCCACACATAATGATATTTTTCTATCATAAAAACAAAAGCCCGCTACAAAAATTTACATAGTTTTAAGGTTAATATTAACTAGAGCCCCATTCCAAGGCCCAGTTCTACTGCATAAAGATGTTGAGAGGCGCTATAATTGAAATTGTACAACGCGGCCGTATTTAAAGAAAAATACTTGCTGAACTGCCATGACAACGAGGTCCTAATGCCAAGCTCCTTAAACCTGGGACCCACGGAGCTGTAATTGCTATAACCAAGCAACATCTTAAACTCCAAGTCCAAACCTTCACGAAGTGGAAGCTGGTAAAGGGGAGAAAAGACGATATACAATCCTTTGAGTTCATTAACGTCAACGTAAGCTTCAAGGTCCAGTCCAAAACCATAAGGCAGTTCCCAATAGAATACTGTATAAAGTTCTTCTGTATGTGAAAAAACACTCGCAAAGGGAAAGGTGTAAACCTCCAGCCCCAAAGTCAAAGTCATAGCCTCATTAACAATTATATCCCCGCTGAACTCAAGATCCAATTCGTCCTTTATATCTGCAACTTCTGACCTTCTCGTTAGAGGGAAGGAAGTCCATACATTCAAGCTCAGAGGGATCTTTTCATAGGTCAAAGTGGCCTCTGGCTGAAAAGCAGGAATACCTTCTGGGTAGAAATAGTCCCCTCTCCAGTAATAGTTGTTAACTACAGTAAACAGCGAGCTAACACCAAAGTGTTTTACCTCACTGTCTATTGCCTGGGCAGTAAGCCCTGCTGACAACAAGAACAATGTAAGAACTATTAATATCTTTTTTCTCATTTTTTGAACCTTTCCAGGAGCCACGCATTTTTATAATACACCGGAGTAACCCTTGCAACTTTAAAACCGGTATTAGAAAAGATCTTATTATACCAAAGCCTGGTCCTTAAAGGCTTATTGTAAGAATCGTTCATGGCCGGGATCTCATTGGAGCAATCAGTAAGGGTCTCTATCCATATCTTGTCGCATAATGAAGGGATATATCTTAGGAAGGATCTTAGCTCAGCCTCTTCCATATATTGCAGAACACCACAGCAGAAACAAAGATCATAATGGGAGAGCCCAAAGCCAGCTGGGACCTTGCCTTCAACAAGAACTCCATGCCTCGCCTGTACAACAGAGATCGTTCTTGAATAGTCGCTGATATCCACTCCCCATGCATCTATGCCATGCTCAAGGGTGTAGTTCACAAAATGTCCTGTACCGCAACCGTAATCAAGAAGGCTGATCTTTTTTCTGCCAGTAAAAGCCTGCTCAAGCAAGCTCCTAAGTGCAGCATCGTAATTAAAGGGAACTGTTTTTATGGAAGGTAAAAGAATCTTTTCAAAATAATCCTGTTCAAAA
>CAYVOB010000015.1:15669-16751 GCA_964452945.1 uncultured Bdellovibrionales bacterium | reverse complement strand
TGCAACTGCAAGTTGCAGGCCCTTATTATTTTACAAAAATACCTGTCTTATAATTTAAGGTTCTCAGGAACGTTTATCTCGGTTACGCCACCTGCACTTATAGAAACACCGCTTAAACCTAGATCCCTGAATATCTCGTATATAGCTGTCTTATGACCAGGGAAAGTCTCAGGCAGAATTACAACTGTCTTTAACATGTCGTATATACTTGCATGTATATAATCCGTTCCTTTCAGACCGCTTTCGGAATCTGAATAATTTGCAGCTTTTTTGATCAACTCCTCATATAGTGCTGTGACTACAAATTTTAATGCTTCCTTTTTAAACCTTAAACATGCTATTGAACCATCACCTATTACTCTTGGATAGTATTCATTTAATATCGTCTTCATCAATTCAAGGCCGCTGTCAACGGTCATATCATATGATGATACGATTACTTTATTCATCACCGTGCCAAGATTGTCATCGTAACATGTCTCGAGTTCGTCGGTAGTTGACTGTGCGAATACACTTGTTGCAAAAAGCATCAAAAAACCTGTCAGAAAGATAGTCTTCAAAAATCGCATGAGAATAGCCCTCCTGGAATTTTATTCCAGGATTAGTGCATGCAACAACTATTCCAATATGTAACCCTTTGATTTCTATATTTATTTTAAATTTGCTAGATCAACGAACTATACCGATCCATTTACAAGTGTTCAATAATACTACAGTTATTTCATCTCTATCTTGATCTTGTTGACCACATAGGCAGGCGACTTGTGACAGTTACAAACACATAAGTTACAGGTCTTTGCATAAAGGGCAGTCCTGTGTTTTAAAAGCTCACCGGCATTGTCGCCAAAAAGTGGTCGAGTGTTGGAAACTACCCTTGAGCGTATGGTGGATATATCTGCCCAGAGCCAGACGACATTAAAATCCTTTTTCAATCTAAGTCTGTTATCAGGATCAAGGACTATACCCCCACCTGTTGCAAGAACGGTAGGCCTTTTAAGGTCCAGGCTCGATAGAAGCTCTTTTTCTATCGACCTGAACTGGTCAACACCCTTGGTGTTAAAGATGTCAGAGATGCTTATTCC
>CAYVOB010000015.1:0-15659 GCA_964452945.1 uncultured Bdellovibrionales bacterium | reverse complement strand
TGTTCTATTAGATTATCCAGGTCCAAAAAATCATATTTAAGTTCATCAGCCAGCATTTTCCCTATCAGCGTCTTACCAGCGCCCATAAAACCGACAAGTGCTATGTGATCCTTTTTTTGTTTGTGGACACCAAGGCCTCCCATCATGTGGGGCAAGGGATCCTGATCAAAGAACTCCTTAAAAAAAGCCTCCGCCTGAAGAACAAGCCATTCCTCTCCAGCGACGTAATTATTTTCAGAAGAAAGTCCCCTGTATGAAGCTTCTATCAAAAGTCCTGTCTTTAGGTCCTTAAAAATGTCATCTGAATAAGGCACACAACTGACCGTTACAGGGTATTCATTATTGAAACTATCCTGCAAGGGGATATGTGTGACATTAAAATAAGAGGCTATCTGTTTTGCCTTTTGTTCTGTCCTGTTGGTAACGAACACCTCTGCCTTGCATTTTTTTAGTGCATATATGGCAGCCCTTGCAGCACCGCCAGCGCCTATGACTAAGGCCTTTTTGCCCAACAGGTCCGACAACCCATTTGAGACAAGGATCTTTTGTACAGCCTGCCAGTCAGTATTGAGGGCCCTTACCCTATCATTATTAAAAATAAATGAGTTGGCCGCACCAATAGCCTTGACGTCCTCACTAAGATCATTTGCAAACCTTAGGGCTTCTTCCTTGTATGGAGCGGTTATGTTCATGCCAGAAAGGCCCAGCTCTTTTGAAAGCCTTACAGCCTCAGAAATATCATATGCAGCTATCCTAAAGTAGACCGCGTCAATGTTCAAGGCATCAAACGCATTATTCCATATCTCAGGGCTCTTGCTGTGGAATATTGGCGTCCCTGTGACAGCGAACAACCTGGTCTCAGACATAATGAAGTCCACCCAGTATCTTATCCATCTCGTCTTTTGTGAACTGTCCTGGAGCCGTTTTGCTCTTTTTGGAAAGAGTAACATAGGTAAATAAAGCGCCAAGTTTTGGTGCCATTACCCTGGTTATCTTGCCTTTTGCTCCCATGCCTATAACAACCATCTTATCGTCACTGTCAAGAAGACCCAATAGCCTTGCATTGTCACGATCAGAATGACTGTGGCAGGCTATTTTTATGATGTCAGGGGAACTAGTCTTGCACCATTCAACTATATGTTTAAGTTCCTCTTCCAACGGGGTTTTCTTGTAATTGTGGTAAGAGACTATGACCTTGCACTTTTTTTTCTTCGCATAAGCGAGTATCTCGTCCTTTACCTCATCTGAAGCCTCAACATTTATATCTATATAATCAGCACCCATATCAATGGCCGCTATCAATTTTTTCATGCACTCAATATCACCAGCATCCTTTGGCCTGTAGGTAGCGATTATCTTTTTTCCGGCTGCAAAGATCCTCTTTAACTCACTGTCCTTTAATTTTAATCTATCAAGCCTTAGTTCGCATAGTTCATGCTTTTTTACAGCGTCTAGACATTCTTCAAAGGTCACTTTCCCAAGGCTAACACAAAGCATAGATCGCCTCCCCTATCTTTTTTATATCCATTCTTTTTAAGACTACTTTGCCTATTCCTTTTATAAGGACAACATCAATTTCGTACCGACCTTTCTTTTTATCCTTGGTCAACGCTTTTATAAGACTTATCTTGTTAATAGCCCTGGGCAACTTTGTCGGGAGCCCAAAAGAATTGATCATTTTTATGATCTTATCCAAGTCCGTTTTACCTAAAAGACCTAGTGAATATGATAATTTTGCAGAAAAGCAGATACCCATTGCAACGGCCTCTCCATGGCTTATTTTACCTTTTGACACAGCCTCTATAGCATGCCCCAATGTGTGACCAAGGTTCAATATCCTTCTTTCATCGTGGTCATCAATATCTTTTTCCACTATGGAGAGCTTGGTCCTTATGGAATCCTTGATCATCTTTTTCATGGAAGTCCTATCCAACTTTCTTCCGGATATAATGGTGTGTTTTAATATCTCTGCAAAACCACAGTTAAGTTCTTTTGTTGGAAGGGTCTTTAGGACGCTAAGGTCATAATATACGAATTCGGGCTGTCGTATCACTCCAAAGATATTCTTGTAATGCTCTACGTTCACTCCATTCTTTCCGCCAAGGCTTGCATCCACCTGAGCCAAGAGCGTCGTTGGAACAAAACCAAACCTAAGCCCTCGCATGTATGTTGAGGCAACAAGGCCAGTGATGTCACAAACAATGCCGCCACCAACACCGACTATAAAACTCTCTCTATCAGCACCAAGCTCCAAAAGCCCAGAACAGATCTGATGGACCGTAACTATATCCTTTATGCCCTCTCCCTCTCCAATGACGATCATGTCAGTTTTGGGAAGTTCCTTGCCATATAGCTTTTTAACGGTTTTGTCCGTTATAATGACTACGTGCTTTTCTTTTTTAAGAAGCTTGGTTAGCGCTGATATCTTTTGATCAAGAAGTATTCTTGTTCTCATTTAAGCTCGTCCAAAAAGGTCTTTAGTTTTTTTATGTCCTTGGCGATCTTTTCGAACTGTTTTGGTGTCAGAGCCTGTTCCTTGTCAGAGAGTGCTTCCTTCGGGTTATTATGGACTTCCAACATCAAACCATCTGCTCCTGCAGCCACCGACGCCAGTGACATGGGTCCGATCAAACTGACCCTTCCTGTCCCGTGGCTCGGGTCCACTATCACGGGAAGATGCGTCAGTTCTTTCATCGACGGTACTGCACTAAGGTCAAGGGTGTTCCTTGTATAGGTCTCAAAACTCCTAATGCCTCTTTCACACAGGATTATGTTTGGATTACCTTCATTCAAAATATATTCTGCACAGTTCAACCACTCTGAATACGTAGAGAACATACCTCTCTTTAAGAGCACTGGCTTTCCAGCCTTTCCAACTTCTTTTAATAGAGAAAAGTTCTGCATGTTCCTTGCACCTATCTGAAGCACATCAACATATTCACAGACCCAGGACACGTCTTTAGTATCAAGTACCTCGCTGATGACTGGCAATGAACTTAGCTCACCGGCCTTTGCTAATATCTTTAATCCCTTTAGGCCTAGTCCCTGGAACGCATAAGGAGAAGTCCTCGGCTTAAAAGCACCACCTCGGAGCATATTGGCACCAGCTTTTTTAACAGCATAGGCTATTTCTGTGGTCTGTTCCTCGCTCTCAACAGTACAAGGTCCGGCGATAAGTAAAAAGTCTTTGCCTATTGTGAGGTCTTTTACCTTTACATGGGTGCGGTTTTTGCCGTCAAAGGCGGCGAGTTTTAGGTTTTGCATAGATTAATAATTTAGCACGAATTACTCATATAGCAATGATTACATCTTCTCCCCCTTTATGTATTGTTATGCGGACACGGTGTTCTTTTTCTCCAGCTCCTCGCCGGATAAAAAGCCACCTAAGCTCTCGCACAAAAATGCTCCTCTCTCGCATTTTTGTCCTCCGAGGTTGCCCGCATAACAACACATAAAGGGTAGAAATCCCCTCTTTAAAATTTGATCGTGAACTTAAGCATTGTTCATGCAGAACAAAAAAATTATTGGGTTGGATAAAAAATCCCTAAAGTTTTCGGCTGGAATGGCCGATATGTAGTATACGCTAAAAATTCTTAAAAAATAATTAACCTTTTTTAACCCCCGTTTTGTCATAGCTTACGAACAAAGCATTATACGAAAGGAGACAAGTTATGACAAACACTTCCAAGATCAAGATAAATAAAAGGAACCAGAACAATATAATAATGGAATATACGCCATTAATAAGGTTCATAGCCCAAAAGGTAGTAGCAAAGAGCAGATACAGCCTTGAACTTGACGAGATGGTCAGCTACGGAGTACTTGGCCTTATAGATGCAATAGAAAAGTTTGATAAGACAAAAGACAATCAATTCAAGACCTATGCTGAATACAGGATAAAAGGGGCAATGTTAGACTACCTCAGGGACCAGGATTCCGTATCCAGGTCTACAAGGGACAAGATAAAAACCATAGAAAAAGCTACTAAGGAATTGGAGAAAGAACTTGGTAGAAAGCCCAATAATGACGAAATATCCAGGGAATTGAATATCTCAAAAGAGGAGTTCTTTGAGCTTTCAAAAGGTGCAAGGACGAACTACTTCCTGAACATAGATAACTACACTAACAAAGACGGTGAAAGTGCAGTAGCGCAATTTGCAGATGCGGATGAGTTGTCCAATCCTTGCGACAGGGTAGAGTTTGAATCAATAAAAAAATTACTTTCGAATGCTGTGGCTACCCTTCCGGAAAAAGAAAGATTAGTGGTCGCTCTATATTACTACGAAGAAATTAGCCTTAAGGAGATCGGTGAGATACTTGAGATCTCTGAATCAAGAGCTAGCCAATTACACTCAAAAGCAGTCAAAAAATTAAAATCAATGCTTAGAACAGCAGAAGAAGACCTTGATATTGCTGCATAAACTGTTACCCTCGCCACTTTCACCTTTTTCTATTGACTTTTTGATTTGTATGTAATATAATACTTACATGAGCAAATTTGTTTTTTTGTCCGTTGTAGGCCGTAAAAAAACAAAAAACTTTTAACCCAATGGAGGTGCACCACTGTCTAACAACTGAATGAACTAAAAAGGAGAAAAAGATATGAAGTTGTACGTTAGCTGTCTTTGCCTCTTTCTGATACTGAGTGGCTCGTTAAAAGCAACCACTTTGATAAAAGAGGATGATGAATCGATCCTTCAAAGAACACAATACATACTCATAGGAACAGTTGAAAGAATAGACACCATGTTGGAAAAGAATGATACCCCTTTTGAGTACGTTTCCGTAAGGATAGCAAAGATATACAAGAATGATGTCGAAACCCCTCTTCTCCAGGGCGATAAGATAGTAATAAGACAACTTGGCGGAACAGTTAACGGCGTAACACTTGATGTAAGCGGACTAACAAAATTCGTTAAGGACAGTCTGATGCTTTTAAGCGTAACAAAGGATGAGGAAACCGGTTACTATTATGTTACAGGCAGTGTACAGGGTTCTTACTACATGGTAAATAATAGCTTGATAAACGACACAAGAGCTAATGGCTTAAGTTTTGCAAAGACTAGCAGCAGTGGCCATATGACAGTAACAGCAGGCGAAGTAAAGCAGATGACACTGCAACAGATGGAAGAAAAGATAAGAAAAGTTGCAGAACGCCAAGCAGACCTGGTGGAGGAATAAGTAAATGAGGAAATTATTAGTACTAGCTGCAGCTACTCTCTTTTTATCACAAGCGCTATATTCATACACACTTAATAACGTAGCCCAGAACGGAGCAAGGTGGAGAAGTTACCCTGTAATAATGAATGTAAACACTGCAAATTCTGGCCTTCCTGATGGAGAAGTACTAAGTACGATATATAAGAGCATGGGTTCATGGAACGATGCTGTAGGTTTTTCTGCATTAGAAGTGTCACCGCGTTCCAACTCAGTTCCATCTTCAGACATAATGGATGTAGATGGATCCAATCAAATAGGTTTTAGCACTAACTTCAAGTCGGACTCACAGGGTTTTGATCCACGCAGCGCCGTTGCCATTGCAGGACAATATGGTGATGGTTATTCAATGACGGATGCCTTCATAGTTTTTAATTCTGAGTTTGTTGGATGGTACACTGACGACGAGAGCAGCAGTTATACCAAATCATATTACGACCACCTGCCAACCATAACCGTTCATGAGCTTGGGCATGTTCTAGGACTTGGCCACTCTACGAATGACGATGCAATAATGGCAACTACAAGAAAGAATAAGGTAGCAACGATACTTACTGACGACGATATAGCTGGCGCAAGGTATGTTACAAGCATAGAAGCTTCATCTTCTGAGGCCGGGCAAACAGGCGGTTCATCATCAGGCGATAATAACAGCGGCTCTGGTTCTTCTGGCGGCGGTGGCTGCGGAACAATAACCAATACTAACGGCATGGGCGGTAACGGTGGTAACGCTGGTGGCAACGCTGCCCTTATCTTGTTACCTATGGCAGCACTTTTCTTCCTGAGAAGAAGAGCCGTTGAATTCAGCCGCCAATAAGGGATCTTGCTAACTCATCAGCTTTTTCGTTAAATTCTATACCGCTGTGGCTCTTTACTTTTATCCAGTTTATCTTTATGCCTGAAGCCCTTACAAAATCCCTGTATTTTCTGGTCAGTTCTTTTTTAGCTTTCCAAGAACCTATGACCCATTCCTTTATACCGGTATAATCATAGTGTATTGAGATCTCGTCCACCTTATGTTTTTTACACCAGGATAAAGTCTCTTCTACCGCCTTTAGTTCGCCTGCGACCTGTCGTGTCCCCTGCACTTCTTCCTCGTTCATGACACCAGAAAGTTCAAAAAAGGACTTTCCATCCTTTACTATGACAGAGGCCCAGCCGACCTTGCCTTCACGATAAGAACCGTCCACATAGGCTGCTAAAGACATCTACTTATTTCTCCGGTCCTTTATTTGCCAAAACGGTTAAGAAGCTCTTTCCCTCTGTAAACCGGCTTAATGCCACGGCGGGTCATTTCTTCCTCTATTCTGAGCAACTGGTTATATTTTTCTACCCTGTCCACCCTGCAAAGTGACCCGGTCTTTATCTGGCCGTCACCTATAGCAACCGCTATATCAGCGATAATAGAGTCCGCAGTCTCTCCAGAGCGATGGGATATTACTGCTGTACATTTATTGTTGAATGCAAGCTTGATGGCAGCTACTGTTTCTGTGAACGAGCCTATTTGGTTTAATTTTATGAGTATGGAGTTTGCGGCCTTTTCCTTTATACCCCTTTCCAGCCTCTCGATGTTCGTTACAAAAAGATCATCACCGACTATCTGCAACTTTGCCCCCATCTGTTCAGTAAAATATTTCCAACCATCCCAATCATCCTCTGCAAAACCATCCTCTATGGAAACTATCGGATATCTCTCACAGAGCCCCGCATAGTATGAGCAAAGCTCCTTTGAACTTATCTTTTTACCATCTATGTCATATTTTCCATTCTCAAAGAACTCAGATGAAGCGGGATCAAGGGCAAAAAGAATGTCTTTTCCGAGCCTATAGCCAGCCTCGTTAACTGCTTCGGATATACACTTCAACGCAGTCTCGTTGTTAGGAAGGCTTGGAGCAAAACCGCCCTCATCACCAACAGAAGTTACCAACCCTTGTTTTGATAAAACCTTCTTTAACGTATGGAACACCTCTGATCCGGCCCTTAAAGCCTCTGCAAAGCTGTCAAAACCCACTGGCATTATCATGAATTCCTGTATATCTACGTTGGTGTCAGCGTGTGAACCGCCGTTCAAGATGTTCATCATTGGGACAGGCAATTTTGGCGTATATGAAGAGAACTCGTGTTTATTTATAAATTCCCACAGCGATAGCTTTTCATTCAAGGCCTGGGCTTTTACGACCGCAAGGGATACTGCAAGTATAGCGTTAGCCCCAAGCTTAGTTTTGTTCTTTGTGCCATCCAGTTCAAGCATCATGGCGTCACATTTTTTGTAGTCAGCGTCCTGTCCTATTAGCTTTGGGGCAATGGTTTCCCTGATGTTAGAGACCGCCTTTTTAACTCCTTTACCTTGGTATCTGGACTTTTCACCGTCTCTCAACTCGAGTGCTTCATGTGTTCCGGTGGAAGCTCCGCTCGGCACTGCAGCCCTTGCCCATATGCCGTTATCAAGGTAAACATCGGCTTCTACCGTCGGGTTACCTCTGGAGTCCAGTATCTCTCTTGCGAAAATCTGTTTGATCTTTGACATTTTATATACCCCCTAGTTTATTTGTATCATCGTTAGCATTTCATCATAACGTCGCTGTATTTGTGACATTGAGACATCCAACAAGGCCTCGGTTCCAAAACCTTGTACCGTAAAAGATGCAGTTACCGTTCCGTACAACATAGCCCTCTTTAGTTCATTATAGTCGCTGTAATCAGGACTGGTAGCCAGATATCCCACAAAGCCTCCTGCAAAGGTATCCCCTGCTCCAGTTGGGTCTATAACTTTTGATACCGGATATGCAGGTATGGAGAACAGCTCTTCTCCCTGTCTGTAAAGGAGAGCACCGTACTCTCCCCTTTTGATCACCACAGTTCGTGGCCCCATTTGCATGATCTTATCCAATGCAGCGATTATATTCACTTCCTTTGCAAGCGCCCTGGCCTCATGCTCATTCAAGACAAAAATATCTATCTTCTGCATCACCTTTTTTAGGTCTTCCACCTTGTCTGCATCATTAACCCAGCAAGCCATGGTGTCGCAGATCTTGAGCTTTGCTCCCTCAGCACCCTCTATAGCCTTTAACTGTTTTACAGGCAAAAGATTGGCCAAAAAAAGTATCTCGCATTTTTTTGCAACATCATTCATCACGGGTTCATAATCAACAAGGATGTTAAGAGGAGTTTCCTCTGCAACAGCCTCGTTCATAGCCCCGCTATATTTTGCGCACCAATGATAGGTCTTCCCCTTCGCTGAATGCTCTACATTGCTGGTCCCTATTCCTCTGGAGTTCAGTATACTTATATATTCCTTTGGAAAATCGATCCCTATGATGGAGGAAAGTTCAACGTTCGTAAAAATAGAAGCTGCCAGCGAAAAATAATTCCCGCAACCTCCCATTATACGTTCCCTCTTCTCATAAGGAGTTTCCAGTGTATCAAAACACAACGACCCTGCTGCAATGATAGTCCTTTTCATTTACAGACCTCTCTTGTTGTACTTACCTAAGAATAGTTCAAGTTTAGCATATGCTTCCTTGGATATGGCGGCAGGATCCGTCTGTATAGCATTCTCCAGTGCATTCTCACAAGGACACGTAAGTAACTGATCCCATTCAGCGGTCAGCATAGGTACCATGTCGCGTATTATGGCCTTTGCCTTTATGATGTTACTCTTCATGGTAGCGACCACCGCATCGACCGTCACATGAGCCTCATCCACCTTCCAACAATCATAGTCGGTGGAAAGTGCTATCGCGGCATAATGTATCTCTGCTTCCCTTGCTAATTTATACTCTGGGCAGGCGGTCATTCCTATTACATCCACGCCTATCATCCTATAAAAATTCGATTCAGCTCTGGTGGAGAATTGAGGCCCTTCCATGGTTATGTACGTGCCTGTATTATGTATCTTACCTTTTCCCTCTGCCGCCTTTCTTACTATCTTTGACAACAAAGGACATACAGGATCAGCGACGGAAACATGCGCTACTATACCCTCACCAAAGAAGGTATGTTTTCTGATAGATTTGGTCCTGTCTATGAACTGATCAACAATAACAACGTCGCCTGGGGCTATATGCTCCCTCATACTGCCCACTGCACTGATCGTTACAAGGGCTTTAACACCTAGCTTTTTTAATGCATATATGTTAGCCCTGGTATTTATCTCTGAGGGTAAGATCCTATGACCCTTTCCATGCCTTGGCAGAAAGAACAGTTCAACAAGTTCTTCCTTTACCTTTAAGGTCCCTTTTACTATCTTGTCTGAAGGTGCCCCGAAGGGAGTGCTTAGCTCAAGTTCCTGTATGTTCTCAAGACCTTCCATTTCATAGAGTCCACTTCCACCTATGATACCTATGCGTTTAAGTTCTTTCATTGATACACCCCCACTTTCGTGAATTTTGTTTATCGCAGGAGTGTTTTTTTAGCAAGAAGTAAAGAAAAAAGGGCCGATCCTTTGGATCGGCCCCTTATATTTAACCATTAAGGTCAACACTATCCATTATATAAAGTCAAAACTATCAAAATAGTTATCGTAAGCATCTGCAGTCTGATCCGCAGCATATGCCCCTACGTTCGGGCTATAGTTGTTCCACGAACCGTTACTGCCGTTATAAGCCCCACCGAATCTAAAAAAGTCGTGATAATAAGCCTTGCCCAATTCTACGTCTTTATCCTTAAGATACATTTGAAGTATGGTGTTATTATCGTCCTTGTGGGTCTGATATGTAATGAGGTCTTTAGCGTCTAGGTGAGTCCAATAAGCAGACAGTATATCACCAGTTATTTGTCCTAAACCCAATATACCGTTCACTGTAGTATCAAGATCACCTGACTCTTTGTAGATACATTGTGAAAAGTTAAAAGCCTTAGTTGTATCTTCATTTGAACCAGTCCCGAACATCTTGCTAAAATCCATTTCAAAGCCTTTTACCGTAACTGGTATATCAAGCGTAAGTTTACTTTCAGCGTAAGCTGCGCCCGAAACCATAATAGCCATTGTTCCAAGAACAAGAGCCAAAAATCTTATCTTCATAAGTCCCCCCATGCTTTTTCCGTTTATCTTTTCGGATGTTTTGTTCATTAACTTTATAATCCTCATGCTATTTATTTTGCAACAGCCATGCCACAAAAGCCAAGTTATTGTATTTATTAGAATTGGGCCTATTACAGTCAAACTATTGAGGCCTATTTTTGGATAAAAATTGCTACATTGCTCAGTCAGGTGTATAAATTCTATACGTTCAGGAGTTAAAACGATATGTGGTTCCTCACTGTCCTGTTGTTATTGTGGTCGCCAAACGTGGCACTGTGCTCAACCAGTAATATTACCAATATCAGGACTTCCTTCAATGCTGGCAAACAAAGGGTCGTCATAGACATAGACAGTAATGACGAACCGGCGTACTACGTCAGGAAAGGAAGATACGAGTTGGACCTGACCATAGAGGGAATAACTACACCAGAAAAGGCAGCAAACTTTGCTGAACTTTTGAGTAATACCAACTACATACAAAAGGCTTCATTAATGATATTAGCGCAAGAAAAAGAGACAATAATGAGCATAATCACCAAAGACAAGGTCAGTGACGACATCTTTGCACTGGCTGGACCATCAAGGATAGTGATAGATCTTGAGAGGACCACAACGGTCAAAGGGGATAAACAATGAAGAAGGTACTTACGATAATACTAGTACTACTTTTGCTTGCAGCGATAGTCCTATATCAACAGGAACTAACGGCGATGATAATGAAGTTACTCGGAATGGAAGAAAAAAAGGAAGCCCCTATAAAGAGCATCGCTTCTATCAGCATGGTTAACAAAAAGGTCGCTCTAAAACGAGCCACTACGACCGAATGGGATGCCGCCGCTCCACAAGACCCTCTAGCCATCATGGATTCCATATCGACCGACCTTGAGTCAACAGCGACTATAAAATTCAATATAGGATACCTTATGGACATAGGACAAAGGTCACTTATAGTTATAGAGGACCCAAAATTTGAGGCTGCAAGCCTTATAGAGCTGACCTTTGATGATGGTTCCATGGATGCCAAGACTACGGAGACAGCAAGACCTGACACGACCCTCAGGATAAAGAGCAACAACACTACTACAGAAGTAAAAGGAAAATCAGATCTATCCATGTCCGTCGATAAAGCTAACAAAAAGGCCGAGATATGGATGAGAATAGGAGAAGCAAGAGTAAGGGACAAGAATGGAACAGAGATCATAATCAGGGAGAACGAGAAAAAATCCTTCTCTACAGAACTAATAGAGAAGGAGCCTGAGCCTGCACCACAGGAAGAGATCGCCCCACCACCGCCACCGCCTCCAGCTCCTGTAAAGATCGCTCCAAAGCCAAAGCCTACACCAAAAAAACCTCTGAAAACTCTAAGCAGGAACGAGATAATAAGGGCAGTGGCACGTCAAAGAAAGAAAATAGACACCTGTTATGAACGTAACAGAAGGGGCTCAAGCGGTAAAAATCTTGCTGTAAAGATGACCATCAAGAACACCGGTGTAGTAAGCAATGCAGAAGTTGTTCGTTCCAATATGAACGATCCCGCCATAGAGCGTTGTGTAATATTCTGGGTGAAGGCAATAAAATTCCCTCAATTCGATGGTAAACCAACACAGGAAACGGTCAACTTTGCTTTTCAATAAGATGGAATTAATAGACGTAGAGAATATAGAATGGGGTTGCTTAAAACCTTTGCAGCCTATGTACAGTGCATATCCTAATCCCCTGCCCTATCCTGCTTTAACCGCTTTATACAAGGGAAAACCTTGTCTTATAGACGGTGCAAAAAGACTGGCAGGAAAAGATAACGGGACGGTATTGTTGGACAGGACCATAAGTATCAACAGTATAGAGGAACAGCTGGCTTGTTGGCAAAAGATCAATAGAATACACAGGGACTTAAATCTGCTGGAACGATCGGTACTGTTTACAAGTTCATATAAAAACCTGCTTAAACTCCCCCTTAACTTACAATTTTTTATTGCTGTGAATGAACCTTCTTACGCAACAATGTCCATGCTGGACTATGCTCCGCAGAGTATACTAAGGATAATGGAAAGAACGCTAAAAATATCGACGCCTGGTAATGCAACCTTTAAACAGCTTTTGGAACTCCTGTTTGACCTTAACTCTAGGGAACAGCTGGAAGAAGCGACAGGACCTGAGTTCTTTAGCTTAATGGAGAATTCGGGCATAAAAGATGCTGTAAACAAATTGTTCAGACTACGAAACCCGGGCTTAAGTGCAAAGAACAATCTTTTAAAAAAAGAGATCAATGCCTGCAACACTAGATTAATAAAAATAGAGCATGATGAGAACTTTGAAGCAGCCCATCTCAACATAAAAGCGGAACTTAAAACTGAGGAAGATATTGAAAAACTAAGCAAAGAACTGGAAATCCTAAAAAAAGAGGGTCGGATCAAAACCCTATTAAAGCTCTATGAAAGTTGAACAACTCCCAAAGAACGGTGCTTTTTTGAGACGCTGCCCCTGTAGTCCTGGAAGGCAGGACTGTTCCTATCACGTATTAAGTCCGGCCATGGGCTGTCCTTTTGATTGTTCATACTGCTTCCTTAATTTTTATATGCCGGAAAGAAAGATCATCATCCACTCCAATCTCGATCAACTATTCTCTGAATTAAAGAACTTTTTAGACGACAAGAACACTAGGCTCCCCAGGATAGGCACAGGGGAATTCATGGACTCAATGGCACTCAAGGAATTGGATGATGTCAACCTTGAGCTCATCAACATCATTAGAACAAGGCCTGATGCCATAATGGAATTCAAAACAAAATCCTCCCGCATAGAACCTTTCCTAAAACAACAAGGCATTCCCAACATAGTTCTTTCATGGTCGCTGAACCCACAATGGATCATAGACAAAGAGGAAAAAGGAACTGCAAGTTTGGGACAAAGGATAAAGGCCGCAAAAGAAGCTCAAGATAATGGATATTCGCTGGCGTTCCATTTTGATCCCATCTTCATGAAGAATGAGACCCTGCAGGACTACCTTGAGCTTGTTGAGGTACTTTTCAAACAAATAGACCCGGGCAATGTAAAGTGGTTCAGCCTGGGTGGTTTTAGGTACACAGATGAACTCAAAAGCGCCATACTTAAAAATAGTTCCGGGGCAAAATGGTTCCTTGGAGAAGAATACGTAAGATGCAGCGACGGTAAATATAGGTTCCCAAAACCGTTAAGACTAAAATTCTATAACGCCATAGGAAGCGCTATTAAGGGACATGGCGTTAATAATGTTTATATGTGTATGGAGGAAGCTTCGATATGGGACAGGATCAACTGGGAAAAGACCCTATCCCTTCACCCTAAAGCGTTTTAACACTGACCAGAGCTTCACAAACAACTATCTTTTTATCAGTAAAGCAAGATGCCTCTCTAGTAGACCTCTTCCTGTCTGCCAATAATTTTATTTTTTTCAAAAAACAGTTCTTGCATAAACCGTCAGATGTTTTGTCCAGCATCAATTCTGCAGGATATCCGGAAAAGACCATCCTTGTTTCCCTTGTTTTGGCCCCCGCGACCATTACTTCACTCAGTCTAACTTTATGCCTGGTCGTCAAGATGGCCCTTTCTTCGCTAATAGGGATGTCCTTTTCCCTTCTGCACGCAATGGTTGGATCATTAAGATTGATACAAATAGTGCAGTACTTTGATGTAGTCGGGCAGGAATAGTTGTTCTTACTCTTAAGCACGCCATTCAGCGAGGACAGAAACTCAGGAGAGGCTACGATGTATACCTTTGACTGGTAATTATCGAAGACAAAATTAACCTCTCCGCTCTGTCCTCCGCGTTCGCTCAATACAGACGACCACTTCTTGAAATCATCCGCATTGTCGACGCTGTCCTTGAAGTCGGTCAAGAGCCTTAATTTTTCGAGGTTTAGGATCGAACATGAACTAAGAAGCATTAACAGGAGAAAGAAAGGGGAAATAAGGCCCTGCTTCATATTACCTCCTACAACTGAGTGCAACACTCCCGCGTTCTAGACCTTGAAGCATTCATTAAAACATACGTAGTAGACCTTATATTGTAACGTGAAAAAAATAAAAGTAAATCTTTTTTATCCTTGACCTTAATCGAGCCTGAGGCATATACTTGACATACATGAAAAACCCCGTTGTTGGAATCACAGGAATAATGGCTAGCGGTAAGAGTTCCCTCTGCAAAAGTCTTGCTGAATTAGGGTTTCGCGTAATAAGTGCCGATGAACTTGTACAGGCCCTGTATCAAAAAGGATCAAAGGGGGCTCAAATATTGGCCAAGCTCGATATTAGGGATATTATCAATAACGATGGCAGTGTAAATAAGCCCAAACTTAGAGAGCTTATGTTCGTTGATAAGGCTTTCCGTAAAAAGGTGGAAAAAGCCATACACCCCGTAATAATAAAGGAAATACAGGAGTTAATAGCGCAAGACGAGACAAAACCTATAGCGGTGGAGATACCCCTCTTGTTCGAAGCCGAGCTTGACAATCTCTGTTCATATACTGTAACCGTATTCAGGAAAAGAAGCCACTCGATTGAAGCAGTAAAAGAAAAATATAAGATAGCACTAGCCGAGGCAGAGAACATGTTGAACGCACAACTAGACATGACAGAAAAAATGATAAGAGCAGACTTCACAGTAATGAACGACGCCAGCATTGCTGAGTTAAATAAAAAAGCCGAATCACTAAAAAGGAGTATACTAACACTATGGAAAAAATAGGAGCTTTCATCTTCAGGAACAGGAGCTACATGCCTCTACCAATACTCTTGGTCGGTATCTTCTGGCCTACTTATAACGTTGAGAACATCGGTCTGAACATAAGCTTGGGGCTAATATTCATTACTGTAGGGGAACTTGGACGAATATGGTGTGTAAGCTATGCAGGCGGTATCACCAGGACCAGAACAGGAGATCTGAACCAACTTATAACGTCAGGACCGTTTTCCTTTGTAAGGAACCCAATATATATAGCGAATATAATACTGTACTCAGCTTCTGCTTTTTTACTCGGTGTTCCCGCTCTTGTACCGTTCGCGATAGTATATTTTATCTTAGAATATACTTTCATAATCGCCTACGAGGAAGGGCTCCTAATAAGGACCTTCAGTGATGAATATCTTCAATACACCGACAAAGTACATCGCTGGCTGCCAAGATTGACACCTTATGTGGGAAGGAACGTGCACTACCCTCTTATAAAGGATGCATTAAAGGCGGAAAGAAGTACTTTCAATTCCATCATAGGGATAATTGTTATCGCTGTAATTAAGTATTTTGTACTCCGCTGAACATTAGCTCTATCCTTAGACTATTATCGGTATTCAAGATATTAAAGGAAACACCTGCCGACTTTAACGCAGCTGCTACATAAATAAGATCAAGGTTGGTACCAGAATAGTTCATTATATCGCCTGT
>CAYVOB010000014.1:0-20286 GCA_964452945.1 uncultured Bdellovibrionales bacterium | reverse complement strand
AAGTTCTTGAAGCTTTCGTTCTAGTGCCCTGATTGCAGCCTAGTTACTAGCATTAACTAGCTTATCGGTAGTTAGCCGTATTTGTTCCTCTATACGCTCAATTTTTTCAGCTTCGGTGAGCACTAATCAGTCAAGGCAGGAATGTTACAAATCTTTTTTTACTTTATAATAGGCGAAATAATTCAACACGTTTTTCTGATCATACAATCATAGTATTTGAGTGCAAGAGGAAGCTAATTGATTATTATCAATCCATTGATTTAAGTCGGTGTCACTAGAGCCACTAGGGCAAGTCCAGAGTTCCGTAAGGGGATTGTTGTCAATAATGCTGTTGAACAAGTCTGTTTGACTTGGAACAGATGGAAGTTGAGAATACTGTGTATAGGTATAACTTGTAAAGGCAGCATAAATCCATATTCCCCTATTATCCTTTAGGTAGCCACTATGTAGCTCCGTTGGTGTGGCTAATACTCCATTGGTGTATACATCTGTTGGGCCTGGGTACGAAGACAAAGCCGTTTTAGTGCTGTTTAGCTCGACAGGGACCTTGTCATTATAATTTGTGGAGGTCTTGTAGATATTAACGGTAGGTATTGTACAGCAATCTTTATTGTTATTGTTGCTGCTACCGCTATCATTACAGCTAGAAATCAAAATTGAAGTAAAAAAAAGGGCACAGATTTTTGTTGTGTTCATTTTATCCTCCATAAGCTTTATAGCCATGAATTATAGCACAAGTAACAAGCAAAGCTGCATTTTCCTTAAGGTCGTCTATGGCTTTGACTAATATGTCGTCAAACTCTTCATCAGACAGCCTTGATAGTTTCTCCTCATCAGTGACCTTTATTTCAGGCTTATATGCATTTTAGGGCACTCCTACCTAGGAAAAGCAGGGATACACCGTTTCCAGCTCTCTAGCCCAGTCCATAATGGTTTGATAAAGCTGGTTCCAATTACCACACAGCGTGTCCATTACGTCAAAGTTGTTTTCGATTTTTCGTCCTACTTTAGCCTAGTACAAGAACTAGTTAATTTATTATTGTCGATCAATTGGTTTAAAGTCTCACCTGTAAGGTCAGGAGGACAAGTCCAAAGTTCGGTAAGGGGATCCTTATCAATAATGCTGTTAAGCAAGTCTGTTGCGCTTGGTACAGAGGGAAGTTTGGAATATTGAGAATAAGTGTAGTTTGTAAAGGCGGTGTTTGTTCCAATGCCCCTATTGTCTCTTAGGTAGCCTTTATGAAGAATGGTAGGTGTCATCAATACCCCTCCGCTAATTAGATCTTTAGGGTCAGGGTAAGAGGACAATGCATTCTTTGAATTGTTTAAATTGACAGGGACTTTATCGTTATAATTCCCAGCGGTCTTATATATAACAAGGCCGGGTGTGACAGAACCAACAGCCTCTTTTTCACCTATCATCGGGACGAACCTTACTGGTAAAAGTTTTTCCGTTAGCGCCCCATTCTTTGTTCTTGTTATCCTCATCAACTCCTGGATATAGGTCCCGACTGGGACTATCATTCTTCCGTCGATCTTTAATTGCTTGATAAGACCCTGCGGTATCTGCTCTGGTGCAGCCGTTATCACAATTGCATCAAAGGGTGCTTCTTCTGGCCAACCCTTGTAACCATCGCCTATTTTTACGTGGATATTGTTGTACCCGTTCTCCTTAAATATCCTCTCAGCGTTATTTCCCAGTTTTTCTATTATCTCAATGGTGTAAACATCCTTTACTATCTTAGAGAGTATCGCTGCTTGATATCCGGAACCTGTCCCTATCTCCAGCACCTTGTCCTCAGGTTTAAGTAACGCGACTTCTGTCATGTAAGCGACTATATATGGTTGTGAGATCGTCTGTCCTTCACCTATTGGGAGTGGTGTATCAGCATAGGCGGTGTTTACGTCGTGTCCCTGCGCGAAAAGATGTCGCGGTACGTCGTACATAGCCCTTAAGACCTTTTCATCCTTAATACCACGGTCCTTGATCTGATGGTCTATCATCCTTTGTCTGGCAAGTTCATCAGGCGTCATTTTACAGCCTCCTAATATTACCAACAAGATGAGTGCATATTTCATTTGATAAGGTCTTCCATTTTGTAACGTTTGTTCTTCTGCTTTCCCGATACTGCAGTACGTTTTAGATACTCCAGGTCCACGGCAGAAAGCACGGCGTTAACCTTATTCATGTCTATAAGGCTTCCTCCAGAAAAACAGAATCCGCTGTTAGTGTTCTTAAAGTTAAGTTCACAAAAAGAGAGCTCTTCTCCGTAGAGCAGAGGGAACCCCTGTGTCCTGCAGACCAGAGGCCTAAACTCGTATATCTGGCAGTTACCCTTGTCGAGCATGACACACGATCCTTTGGAAACGTTGGGCTTTATCTTTTTGTGCTTAATTTTTTCTTTTATATAGTTCGCTTCAACGGGGAAAAGGGTCAGTCCACCGATGCAACAATTGCAACAACCTTTGCCACAATGTATCTGTTCACGGTATATAGAATTGATCTTATTGCACAGGGCATCTATTTTTTGGATGAGTTTTTGGTAATTTGAGAATAAACTCATGACGAGAGCGAGATTAACATAAAATTGAGAAGGTGTTTATGAAAAAGATCATTATCTTGGTTTTGCTGCTCTGTTCGAGCCCGCTTTTTGCAATTAATATTGTCGGTGGTCAGGGATACGGTGCTTTCAGACTGGCAGGGGCAGGCAGCACAAACGCTTCGAGCGTTATGTATGTTGGCTTACAATTCAACAGATACATAGAGTTCAGGTACATAAGCCTTGATACCTCTGTCAGGATGCCGGTATTGCCTTTCAGACTTTACGACACGCAATATCATTCAAGAAGTGAAGGAGGGAAGGACAAATATACATATTACGATGCAGACATTTTTGGCATTAATCTTTCGTTACCGATAAATGAGCACTGGTCTGTTTCTGCTCTATACGGCCTTGGTCGCTCAAGGATATCTGAAATAACCAAAGATGCTGCTTCTCAAGGGGATGATGTCGCGACTATGCATATGGGTCTTATACAGGCAGTCGATATACAGACCTCTATGCATTTTAAAATGACAGACTCGCTCCTCATTACTCCTATGGTGGGAGGCATGATACATTTTCTTGATGATAAAAGTGCTTACAGCAATGCCGTGTCTATTTACGCTGCTGTGAGAGTAGCTTATATACTCGGTAAAACTGAATAAGAGGGAGAGGGAATTTGAGATGCTTTATAGCAATAAGGCCATCTAAGGAATATCTACACAAGTATGAGGACGTTGCTTACAGTAGCGATAGTTTTAATCTCTCAAAATGGTTCGATCTTATTCCTCCCAATAATGTGCATATAACTCTTAAGTTCCTTGGGGAGATAGACCAGGAAAGCCCCAAGTACAGCTCGTTTATAGAGGAGCTTTCGGAGCTGCAGATCCCAGAGCAGACGGTAAGGACAAAAAAGATCTTTGAGTTTTTCCCTTCTAAAGGTCACCCTAAAATACTTTATCATGGTTTATACGAAGATAAGGTTGGCTTGCTTTTAGGAATGGCTAGGGACCTTGATCGGATATCTGCCTTGATCTCGAGGGAGAAGAACAACGTAAATTTTATTCCTCATCTCACTCTGGGACGTGCCAAAAAGGGCTTATCGATGCCCGAGGATTACAAAGGGCTCCCTAAGTATATAAAGGCTTTTGAACTTAGTTTTAAGATCAAAGAACTTGTACTCTTCCGTAGTGAACTTAAAAAAACTGGAGCCATTTATACCGAGCTGGCAAAGTTCAAAGGAGCAATGTATAATGGCGCTTAAGAGAGGGGATAAAAATGCCTGAACTTAAAAACAGAAAAGGATTGGTGCTGATCATGGCTGCTATCGTTATTGTCGGAGCAGGGTATTTGTACATGAAATACAGGTCCGGTATGAACAAGGAAGTGGCAGCGCCAGTTCCTGACGTTACAGTAACTGTTGTAGAAAAAAAGGATGTTCCGTTAATAAAAGAATGGGTAGGGACGACACAAGGTGACGTCAATGCTGATATTCACGCTAAGGTATCAGGGTATCTGCTCAAGAGGGTCTACGAAGAGGGTTCTGTTGTAAAAGAAGGGGATGTGCTGTTCGAGATAGATCCTAGACCATATCAGGCAGCCCTGGAACAGGCTCAGGGTGATCTGGAAAAAGCACAAGCTAATCAGAAAAAATCCGAGTCGGATGTAAGACGTTACGGTGCACTTGTTAAGAGTGGTGCAGTAAGCCAGAAGGAATACACAGATGCGGCTCGTACAAATGACATGAACAAGGCCGCTATTTCCTCGGCAAAAGCAGCCTTAGACCAGGCACAGTTAAATATTAATTGGACCAAGGTTACAGCTCCAATATCAGGGTTGGCCGGAGCAGCAATATCCCAGGTGGGTGACCTTATAGATCCATCTATAAAACTTACCAGCATAGCTGTTACGGACCCCATCAAGATAATATTCCCTATCAGCGAGAACGAATATATCTGGCATCAAAAGATGGACCTTGCAAAGGCTGAAGGTAAGGATGGAGACGACGGAATTAAAGAGACAACGGATCCAGACGTGACCATAATCCTTAACGACGGAAGCATTTATCCGGAAAAAGGGGAATTCTCATTTACAGACAACCAAGTGGATAAGAACACCGGAACCATAAACGTTAGGGTCAAGGCTCCTAATCCGCAGGGGCTTTTACGACCGGGACAGTATGCCAAGGTTAGGGCACAAGTAGGGGTGTTCACCAACGCTATTGTTATTCATCGTCGTGCAATAATAGAGACCCAGGGTACTACCCAGGTGGCTGTAGTTGGTGGCGATAACAAAATAGAGATGAGGGATATACGGGTCGGATACATATTTGATAACAACAGGATAGTTAGCGACGGACTTAAAGAGGGAGAGCGAATAGTTGTGGAAGGTTTTCTAAAGGTAAGAGAAGGAATGATCGTAAATCCAAAATAGAGGGCCACTATTATGGGAAAATTTTTCGTTAATAGACCAATAGTAGCGATGGTCATATCCATCGTTATCGTGGTTTCCGGACTTGTTGTACTTAAAGGTCTGCCAATATCGCAGTATCCGGACATATCTCCGCCCGAGGTAGATGTTTCCACTAGTTATACCGGTGCTGATGCACAGACCATAGAGCAGTCAGTAGCTACACCTTTGGAACAACAGATCAACGGTGCTGACAATATGCTTTATGTTACCTCTACTAGCGCTAATGACGGCTCGATGACCGTAAAGGTTTCTTTTGAGGTAGGTACAGATCCTAATATGGACCAGGTACTTGTACAGAACAGAGCATCACAAGCCACTTCATCTCTTCCGGCTGATGTAAAGATGTGGGGAGTTACAGTACAAAAATCATCACCACTCCCGATCATACTTTTCACTATCTATTCTCCAAAGGGTACATATGACAAGCTATTCCTTTCTAACTATTCGACCATTAACATAGTAGATCCTCTTACAAGGCTTCCCGGTGTTGGTCAGGTAAGAGTGCTTGGTGCACAAGACTATGCAATGAGGATCTGGATACAGCCTGATAAACTAACAAAATTACAACTAACCGCAGCTGATGTTATTTCTGCAATACAAAGCCAGAATGCGGTCAATCCTTCTGGACAGATAGGTTCCGAGCCTGCTCCAGAAAATAATGAATTTACTCTAACTGTAAGGACGAAGGGTCGACTTTTAACGCCTGAAGAGTTTGCGGACATAACAATAAAAACGAATCCAGACGGCTCGGCAGTAAAGATAAAAGATGTTGCCAGGACGGAGCTTGGTGCCCTCAATTATTCAACTAGGGCCAGATATAACCAAAAACCGAGTGCTATAGTCGCTGTTTACCAGATCGCCGGTAGTAATGCTTTGGATGTTGCTAAGGTATCACAGGATAAGATGAAAGAACTATCTACAAGGTTCCCTAGCGATGTAACCTACGATGTGGGTCTTGATACAACGGCGCCAATAACCGCAGGTATAGAGGAGATAACTACTACACTTTTTGAAGCGATAATACTGGTACTGCTTGTTGTATTCCTCTTTCTTCAGAATTGGAGGGCAACCATCATTCCTATGGTGACAGTTCCTGTGTCACTCATAGGTACTTTCATATTTTTCCCTCTTTTTGGATTTTCCGTTAACACACTCTCCCTCTTTGGGCTCGTACTAGCAATAGGACTGGTGGTCGACGACGCCATAGTGGTCGTTGAAGCCGTGGAACATCACATAGAAAAAGGCTTGAGTCCAAGGGATGCGACCATTAAGGCAATGAGAGAGATCTCTGGCCCGGTAATAGCGATAGCCCTTATATTATCGTCGGTGTTTATACCGGTGGCCTTCCTTAAGGGAATAGTCGGAAGGATGTACCAGCAGTTCGCAATGACGATAGCCCTTTCCGTAATACTTTCCGCATTCAACGCATTGACGTTGTCACCTGCACTATGCGCGATCCTGTTAAAACCAAGAAAAGAAGGTTCTAAAGGACTGCTTCAAAAGTTTTTCGACAAATTCAATATATACTTTGACAGGACAAAGAACGGTTATGTGAGCGTGTCAGACTTTTTAATGAAAAAGACCACTAGAAGTATCGGTCTATTGCTGCTCACCGTAGGGTTGTTATTCATGTTAGGCAAGATGGTCCCTTCGGGTTTTATCCCGCTGGAGGATATGGGCTACTTCTTTATGAACGTATCCCTCCCTGACGCAGCTTCACTTCAACGTACCGACGTAGTTATGAAAAAGGTCGACAAGATGATGATGGAAACACCTGGTGTTGAGAACATAATCTCCATCGGTGGTTACAGCATGCTTACTGGAGTATCAAGCACGTACTCAGGATTCTATTTTGTTAAACTCAAACCCTGGGATGAAAGAAAGGCACCAGAGCTCCACGCAAATGCCATGATCTCCAGTCTAAATAAAAAACTTTCAAAAATACAAGAAGCCATTGTCTTTGCTTTCCCTCCACCTCCTGTTCCAGGTCTTGGTAGTTCAGGAGGTATAGATTTTATGTTGCAGGACAGGAGCGGAGGTACCCCTGAGTTCCTGGCTAATAACCTTGCAAAATTTGTCGCTGAGGCTCAAAAGAGACCAGAACTATCCAGTGTTAACACTCTTTATAAAGCGCATGTGCCTCAAATATATACAGAGATAGACCGTGATAAGGTGTTCAAGCTCGGTATTGATATAAGATCTGTGTATCAGGTAATGCAAACCTTCCTGGGCGGGGCTTACGTCAATGACTTCAATCAATTTGGCAGGCAATGGAAGGTTTTTGTTCAAGCTGAAGGTGACTCAAGGGATAGAATAGACGATATTGGCAGCTTTTTTGTCAGGAATAAGATGGGAGAGATGATCCCCTTGTCCACTCTGACAAAGATAACGGAAACCACGGGTCCTGAATATCTTTTCCGTTTTAACTTGTTTAGGACGGCGGAGATAATTGCAAATCCTGCGCCGGGATACAGTACCGGTCAGGCTATAGCTGCTTTGGAAGATGTTGCAGGCAAGGTACTTCCAAAAGAGATGGGATACGAATGGGGGGGGCTTACTTTCCAGGAGAAAAAAGCTAGCGGGGGGGTTCTCTTCATTTTTGCTTTATCGCTCTTGTTCGTTTTTCTGATATTGGCTGCACAGTACGAAAGCTGGTCGCTGCCATTCTCTGTACTGCTTGGTACTCCAATAGCCGTCTTTGGTGCTCTACTGGGTCTTTATTTAAGATCGATGCCTAACGATATCTTCTCACAAATAGGGTTGGTCATGTTGATCGGGCTTGCAGCCAAGAACGCTATTCTTATAGTTGCACATGCAAAAGACGCTGTGGATAAAGATGGTGTTCCTACAAGAGAGGCCGCTCTTTCTGGTGTTGAAAGAAGGTTAAGACCGATACTTATGACCGCTTTTGCTTTTATACTTGGTTGTATGCCTCTGTGGTTTGCAGAAGGATCTGGATCAGCATCAAGGCAGTCACTCGGTACCACCGTTATAATGGGAATGTTAATAGCAACGTTGATAGAAATATTAGTTGTTCCTGCTCTATTCTATTTGATCGAACGTAATAAAAAGAGGTCAAAATGAAGAGATTATTTCCCTCCTCTATAATACTAATGATGCTAGGTGTTGGTTGTGCTGTCGGACCGGATTATAAACGTCCAGAAGTCAAAATGCCAGATCAGCATAGAGGTGTTCTAACTGCAGCGGATAAGAATTCTTTGGCTGATCTTCCTTGGTGGGAAGTGTTCAAGGACCCCATACTAAAAGGGCTTGTAGAGGAAGCTTTAAAGAATAATCTTGATCTTAAGACGGCAACTGCAAGAGTTGAACAGGTCAGGGAATTAGCTAGGATAAAGAAAGGGGATTATTATCCTCAATTGAACTATTCAGCGGCGGATAACTATGGAAGGAACGTTCCTTCTTACGGACTGCCAGGTGGCAAGGAATCGAACATGATGCTTGGCACTGTTGATCTACAATGGGAGTTGGATCTTTGGGGCAGGGTACGTAGAGCATCTGAATCAGCAAGGGAACAATATCTTGCAAGCATGGAAGCCAGAAGGGGTGTTGCACTTATCCTTGTAACAGAGGTAGCAAGAACATATTTTGAACTAAGGGAGCTCGACAAGGAGTTAGAGATCGCAAAGATGACCAGGGACTCTTACCAGGAAACCTATAATATGTTCACTCAAAGATACAAAGCAGGGACAGCATCGTTATTAGAGAGTTCAAGGGCTGGTGCATATCTTGCCCAAACAGAAGCTGCAATACCAGAACTGGAAGGCATGATATTCCAAAAAGAGAACGAGATAAATCTGCTTTTAGGCAGAGGTCCTGCTTCCATACCTAGAGGTCAAACGCTTAATGAACAATATTTGATACCGCAAACTCCTGTTGGGCTTCCGTCTGCACTTCTTGAAAGAAGACCGGATATTCGCGAGGCAGAGCATGCGTTGATGTCCGCAAATGCTGATATCGGCGTTGCCAAGGCTAACTTTTTCCCAAAGTTCAGCCTTACCGGACTTTTAGGCGCTGCAAGTTCTGACCTTAAGACATTTTCGAGCTCATGGTCACTTGGCGGCTCTATGACGGGCCCTTTGTTCAATGGCGGTAAAATATCTGCTAATTACCAGGCAACAAAATATGCATATGAACAGGCTAAAGCCCAATATGAGAAGAAAGTGATGACCGCGCTAAAAGAAGTTGCCGATATTATCACTACCCAGCAAAAGCTTGTCGTCATGAGAGAAAAAAAAGCCAAGGCTGTTGATTTTTTAACACAATCGACCAAACTAGCTACCTTTAGATATGTGAAAGGTTTAGCTAACTATGACGATGTGTTGGATGCAGAGGAGCAGCTTTTTCCGGCACAGCTTGATCTTGCAAGAACTGATAGGGATAGATTGCTTGCTGTCGTTTTGTTATTTAGGGCTCTGGGTGGCGGTTGGAACGCTGGTCAGACACAACAGTAATATTATTCCTGCAAGCCATGAACCTATTAAATGTTGACCGAACATGGCCGTAGCTATGCCAAGTTTTTCTCCGACCACAGCTGTTACAAACACATGGACCATCAAGAACCTTAGTACAAAAAGCATTAGACAGCTTCTGCTCAACATTTTTTGGAGCAGCATACTTGATATCAAAAGAAGTACAGGTAACATAACGATGTGGTACTCTATCCAGACTATTGGTGAGAGGCTGATGTATGTAAGCATACAACCAGTAAAGATGCCGAATATATCTTTCTTGATATAAAAGTGACGTATATACCATGTACAGGCTAGCCCAAAGATTATGGTGGAAACTAGGCCAAAACTGTTATTACCCGTGAGATGGAACATTACAGCTACAGGAGATTGATTGGTGTGCTTATAGAAAGGGAAGTGACCGACGTCACGTAGAACGCTGATCCAGTTAAGGTACATGTTGTATGAGCTTTCAAGACCAAAAACAGAAAGCGGTAGCAATATGAATAGCACTATACAAAAAGCCGCTGAATACCAAAAGGTCTTTTTGTTCTTTGACACCAAAAAGAATATTAAAAGTATTCCTGGTGTTATTTTTATTGAGGCTGTTATAGCTGCTAAAAGAGCTGCACGTTTGTTCTTTCCCTCTATAGACCATACAATAGATATTATCATCACTGCGAACAGCATTACGTTGATGTTGCCCTGCATTGCGTTCCTTGAGACTATGTCCAGGACCATGATAAGGGTTAACAGCCTTGCAGGATATGTGATGTTCAAGTCAGGGCGGGACAGCCTTATAAGTTTCTCTGAATATGTCCAGGCGACTATCAAAGAGGCTGCGTTTATGCACGCCCAAACAACTTTTGCAGTGGCAAGACTTAGAAAACCAAAAGGGAAGATGATAAGAGGGAATATCGGGCCGTACTTGAACGTAAAGACCTTATCCCTGATGATATTGTAAAAATCAAAGTCCCCGTTAAGGAACAGCAGGACTGTCCTGTGGAATGCAAGAAAATCCATGTCATTCATGATGGTGCGGTGTATCGAGCTTACTGTCAGAACTGCGAACAGGATAAAGAACAGATACCTTGAATATTTATCTATCCTATCCATTGCGGGTTAATTATTTGTTCCAGTTGTCCACGACTTCTTTTATTGTTTGGGAATCGGCCTTGCCTTTCAACAATGGCATTACGGTCTTCATGCTGATATCTTCCTTCACGTTCTCTTTTATGAAGGCGATCACTTCATCTTTGCTCATGAGCTTTGGCAGGAACTCTTCTACTACCTTTATCTCGTCACGGAGTTCCGCTTTTTTATCTTCGGGGAACATGTCCAGAGCCTTCACGAGTTTTTTATGATAGGCAAAACAAACTTCTTCTTCTGTCCTTTTTTTGCCTGCAGCCTTGTCCTCTGTCTTTAATTCGGCCATTAACATCCTTATTACAGAGAGCCTTTTAGCGTTCTTGTCTCTCATTGCGGTCTTCATTTCTTCAAAAAGTTTTTCTGATATCTTCAAAGTAATACCTCCGATTATTTGCCTGGATACTATCATATATATGTAAACTCTTGTAATTAAATAGTTTTACAAAAAAATCAAATAAACATTTGACAAGATAAAACGTTTGTTTTAAATAAGGGGCCATGAGTACCAAAGAACTCTTAATAAGTAAGGCCACAGAGTTATTCGCAAAAAAAGGCTATGATGGCACCACCGTTAAGGATATTGCTGACGCAACTGGAGCCAATATAAGTCTGGTCAGCTATTATTTTGGCGGTAAGGAAGCCCTTTTTCAAGAATGCTTGAGAGAATTCGGTAAGGAACAACTGGTGATGGCAGAAAAGATACTTCAAGCCACCAGATCAAAGCAGGAATTCCATATAAGGTTTGAGATGTTCATAGAGGAGGGCATAAGGCTTTATTCTGAACAATCCAGTCTACTCACATTGATACACAATGAATTCGAGAGCAAGGGTCCAAAAGTAGCTGAGTCATTTAGGTCTACTTTTATAAAGATAATTAATATGGTTATTAGTTTTTTTGATGATGCTCAAAAACATGGTTTTATAAGAAAAGATGTCTCTCCGGGAATGATGGCATTTTTGTTGATGGGATCTTTTAGGAATATATTTTTGCACCCAGATCTTAAAAAGCTAACACTGGGTTTTAGCATCGACAATGAAGAAGGCAAAAAAAAGGTTAAGGAACATTTTATGAAGATCTTCTTGGAAGGTCTATATAACGATATAAAGAGGTAAATGCTATGAAGATACTAATGTTAACTTTTTGTTCATTATTTACTGTTGCTGCAAATTCACAACAGCTAACGCTTAATGAGTTCTTAGATGAAGTTACAAAGAGCAACCAAGGTTACACATCTACCCAGAAGAGCACGGAGGCTGGACAACTAAAATCAGAAGAAGGCGACCTTATGCTTGCCTATACTTTCTTTATGAATTACCAGAACTCCAATGACAAGAGAGAGAGTAATTTTGCGTTCGTTACGGGTGACAGGGTCACGAACAACACGATGATGTTCGGGTTCAAGAAGTTGACGAGTTTTGGCCTTAGTGCATCTCTGTATTATGATATCAGCTATACGTACATGCACGGTGCGAATACCTCTTTTCTAAATGCAGATCACTTTTATGAGACCAGCCCTGTGCTGGACCTCTCCCTGTCTTTGTGGAAAAATGGTTTTGGAAGACAGACTAGAGCAATGGTGGAGGCTACAGATGCAAAGAACCTAAGCAGTTCATATGCAGCAAGTTATAATTCAAGGAAGATACTCTCTGATGCTGAATCGATATATTGGAAGGTTTCGCTCGTAAAGGACCTGGTCAATATAAAAAAGGATAATCTGGATAGAGCAAAAAAAATAAAGGAATGGGCAGAGAGGAGAACAAAACTTAATTTAGCCGATAAAGTGGATCTTTTACAGGCACAAGCCAACTATAAGATGGCCGAGATGGATCTGCAGGCGGCTATGGACGACGAAAAAGAGGCAACAAGGGTTTTTAATACCATGAGAGGTATTAATTCAGACGAATTTAATGGCCAGACAGAAAAATTGACGGTTGATTCGGTTGTTTCCATACCATTGCCAGAAAGGAAGGGTGTTCGAGATGATGTTGCTTCTCTAAGGGAGGCTGCAAGGGCTGCCGCTGCCAATGCAAAACTCTCTAAGGACAACAACAGACCTACGTTCGATATTTTCTCTTCACTTTCACTCAACGGAAGGGACCCTAATTTTGATCCATCATTTAAGGAATCATGGAGAGGAAATTTTCCGTATACTGTGGTCGGCGTAAAATTTAGTACACCATTGGACTTCGGCAGCAGGAGCAGGGTCAATAGCGGTTACGATCTTGATAAGATAGCAGCAGAGTATATGTATGAAAGAAAGAACTTTGAATCGGACAGGGAATGGGACAACCTAACCAAGAAAGTTAACGACATGAAGGAAAGACTTAAAATAGCAAAAGAGTTAGAGGATGCCCAATATAAAAAATATAGTTATGAGCAGAACAGGTTAAAGCTTGGTAGGACCACTACATATCAAGTAATAACGTTTGAACAGGACTATGCTAATGCACAGTATGTAAGATTGGGCTTACAGCTCCAAATATTACAAATGATAGCGAACATGAAGACTTTTGAAGGAAAAGAGGTAGAAAAAATATGAATATAGCCGAATTATCGATAAAACGTCCGATCTTTATTACATGTATCTTTATCTTGATACTTACACTTGGCGGCATCTCACTTACAAGGCTTGGTGTTGACCTGTTCCCTGATGTTACTTTTCCTGTAGTAACGGTTGTTACATATTATCCAGGCGCATCCCCTGCAGAGGTAGAGGTGGATGTTTCAAAGATAATGGAGGATGAAATAGGTTCTGTATCTGGGCTGGAAAACCTTTATTCGGCTAACAAGGATAGCGTAAGTATTATTACCTGTCAGTTCACACTTGAGACGGACATTAAATATGCACAACAACAGATAAGGGATAAAATATCATCCGTAAGGTCCAAGCTGCCAGACGATATTGAGGAGCCAATAATAAACATAGCCGATCCTTCGGATATGCCAGTGGCGATCCTGGCACTTAAGGCTGATCTAGATGAAGCAGAACTTTACGATGTAGCAGAGTTTACAGTTAAGCAAAAGTTAGAACAGGCTCAGAATATAGGTCAGGTTGAGATAGTCGGTGGAAGAAAAAGAGAGTTCCACGTAAATCTTGATAAGAATAAACTTAAGAACCGAGACATGTCCGCGTTGATGGTATCAAACCAACTGGCTCTTTCAGGCAAAAATATCCCTTCCGGTATCATACAGGGAGAAGAGAACGATGTTACCATAAGGTCGCTAGCTGAATTCAAGGACATTAAGGATATAGATAAAACTATAGTTAGTTTTGTCGGTAATGATATTCCTGTGACCATTGATGAGCTTGGGACAGTTACACAGTCCCTGGAAGACAAGGACTCTGGTGCATTTATTAACGGCGATAGATCGATCATAATACTTGTATACAAACAGTCGGACACTAATACTATCGCAGCGGTAAAATCGGTAAAGAAAAAACTAGACGAACTCAATAAAATTATCGCGAATGAGAAAGGACATCCAGTGATCACTTTGGCCATGGATACAGAGTGGCCTATAAAAGCTAACGTCAACGACGTTAAGGAGACCATTCTGCTTGGTGTCTTGCTTACCATTTTGGTGGTTTATCTGTCCCTTGGTAGCGGCCGTTCGACTTTTATTACCAGCATGGCCCTTCCTAACTCATTACTTGGTGCTTTTATATTGATGCTTGTTGCCGGATTTACTGTCAACGTTATCACGCTGTTGGCCTTGAGCTTATCGGTAGGCTTATTAATAGATGACGCAATAGTTGTACGAGAGAATATCTTTAGACATCTTGAACTTGGAGAAAAACCAAAGGATGCTGCAGTCAAAGGTACCAAAGAGGTTATGATGGCCGTTATTGCCACTACGCTGGTAATAATAGCTGTTTTTGCTCCAGTTTCCTTTTTGACCGGTGTAGTCGGAAGGTTCTTTAAGTCATTTGGTCTGACGGTATGCTTTGTTATGGCAATAAGTCTTCTAGATGCTCTTACAATGGCCCCAATGATGTCTGCCTATTTGGCAGGTAAAAAGGAATCCAAAGAAAAACACAACTGGGTCCTTACAAAATTTGCAAAAATGCAGGACTGGTTGGAGACTTTTTACGAGAAGACGTTGAACTATACACTGCTCCATACCAGAAAAATAATCCTGATAAGCATAGGTATTTTCATAGTTACTTCAGCCACTATAATTTGGATACCAAAATCGTTCAAACAGGGTGTTGATAGCGGTGAGTTCATGCTTTACCTAAAAGCAGCACCTGGTACTAGCCTTGCCAAGTCGGAAAAATACGCAAGAGAAGTTGATAACATAATAAGAAAGAACAAAGAGGTTAAACTAACTGGAACTTTTATAGGCGGTGGCACAAATAATCCCAACGATATAGGTATGTATATTAAAATGGTGGATAAAAGTGAAAGAGATATTGAAGCTGGTGAATTCAAGGAAGAAATAAGGCGTCAGTTAAAGGATTATGCCTTCCTTAACCCAATACTAAGCGATACCCTAGGGAACTTCGGTTCAAAACAACCTTTTCTTCTTTATATAAGGGGAGACGAGCTTAGCGAGCTTAAAAAGATATCAGACCAGCTTATGGCAAAACTTAAAGACCACCCCTCATTAAAGGATGTGAATACCTCATATGAAGAAGGGAAACCTGAGTTCCAGATAATTTTTGACAAAAAGAAAACAGAACTGCTCGGTGTTTCTAACAATACTGCCGGTATGGAACTGAGGACCTTTGTTGAAGGCCAGACACCTACCAAGTTCAAGATAGGTGATCATAACTACGACGTGAGGGTCAGGCTGCAGGAAGATCAAAGGGATCTTAGAAAAATATTTGCAACAAGTTACATCCCTAATATAAATAATAGATTGATACCGATCAGTAGTGTAGCCCAAGGCATTGAGACTAAAGGACCTACGGAAATAAACAGGCTGGACAGATCTCGTTACGTGCTCATCTCGGCGGATATAGCTCCAGATGGACCCGGTATGGCAAAAGCAATGACCGATATAGAAGATATGTTCAAGAAGGATATAAAGATGCCTGCTGGATACAATTATTCATTTGAAGGACAGGCTAAGACCTTTGGTGAGCTAATAGAAAGTATCTTAATGGCGGCAGCGATAGGTATCATCTTCATATACTTGATACTCGCAAGCTTATATGAATCTTTTATAATACCATTCACTATCATGTTGGTCCTTCCCCTTGCTGTTTGTGGAGCGTTCTTTGCCCTGTTCATTACAGGCCAGACATTGGATATGTTCTCCATGATAGGCTGTATAATGCTATTGGGTGTTGCCACAAAGAACTCCATCATACTGGTCGACTTTACGCACCAGCTCATAGATCAGGGTATGGAAAGAAAAGCTGCTATAATTAAAGCCGGCAAAACAAGGTTGCGTCCAATACTTATGACCAGCTTTGCTTTACTAGGCGGTATGGCACCGCTTGCATTTGGTCTGAGCGAATTGTCTGGAATGAGGCAAGGCATGGGCGTTGCTGTAATGGGAGGTGTTATAAGTTCTACGCTGTTAAGTCTGTTGGTCATTCCAGCAGCCTTTACATATATAGATGATTTTAGATTATGGATATCTGCAAAGACTAAAAAGACCTTTGCCAGCAACTAACGCTCTTTTAGGTACTATAGATAGTTATTCCAGACCAAAGCGGACAATGCATCTTCAAGATTGTTGTCCCTTTGGTCATTATTCCTACATACAGCAGCATTACCGCCGTTATATTGAGCATAGGTACGTCGGGCTATCGCTATAAGGCTGGAACCGGCATTGGTCCCGGTTAAACAAGTGTCGGTCTTTGCGGTCTGGTATTTTGTAAAAGCAAAGGTCGCACCATATTCAATGTTATCTTGCAATACAGGATGCACTCCGTGGTAAGAATCATATATCTGCATCATGCCGTAGGAATGTCCTTCGTCACCTAAAAAAACATAATATTTATTATCCCTTTCAAAATAATGTTCCCATCTTGACTCGGTCCAGGCTATGGCCTTGATGATGTTTATAAAATCGGTCTCATCGTATACGGAAGCCGCGATCTCCTCTATCAAGGAATTGATCTGGTTCATATATTCCTTGTCATCTATTTGGTTGGGAGTGCTAGGAACATATTTAAGTTCATCTGCACTAAGGGTTACTTCATATCCATCCTGATTATTATTGCTTGTTAGACAGGAGGTAAGACCAATACTTAAACAAATAACTGTTAAAGATGCTTTTATAGTTTTATTCATGTCTATGATTTTAGTGTTATCAACTCTCAAAAGCAATCTAGAAATAGATATCACGTTTACCGTGTTTTATATCCTCTAATGTCTTTATTGCTTTTTGTCTTGAGTCCTCGCTAGGTATATCTTGAAGGAGTTGATTTATGAGGGCAAACCCAGTTGACTTCAACTCTGCATCCGCAAAGTCATCAAGGTACTCCGCAAAGGTGAATATGGCATTGGGTAGGCAATGCGCTTTTATTAGGCCAGGTTTTGCAAGGTCCATAAAGTCAGCCCCAACCCTACCTAGTCTATAACAGCCGGTGCAAAAAGAGGGAATATGCTTTGCAGAAACCATGTCTTTAATAACTTCCATTAGTGACCGTTCATCACCAACGGAGAACTGTGCTTCATCCTCTAGGTTCTCTGTATAGCCCCCAGGGTTGGTCCTGGAGCCTGCAGATATTTGTGAAACACCGAGCTCGAATGCTGCTCGTCTGGTCTCTTTGTTCTCTCTTGTGCTCAATATTATGCCGGTATATGGAACTGCAAGTCTTAATACCGCTATTATTTTTTTGAAATCTTCATCACTGACTGGATATGGTGGATCATAGCTTAGTGATGATCCAAGGGCCGGTTCCATTCTTGGTATTGATATTGTATGAGGTCCTATACCAAAGTTCTTCTCCAGATGTTCTATGTGCTGCAATAGAGCCAGTATCTCATACTTCCAATCATAGAGACCAAAAAGCATTCCTACGCCGACATCTTTTATTCCAGCCTCGAATGCACGATCTATGACTTCCAGTCTATATTGGTAATTTGATTTTGGACCTTTTATGTGTAGCTTTTTATATGTTTCCTTGTGGTAGGTCTCCTGGAAGATCTGATAAGTACCGATCTTATGTTCATTGAGTCTTTTGAATTCCTCGACAGAAAGCGGAGCTACGTTAACATTAACTCGTCTTATATTCCCTTTGGCTGTCTTGGAGCTATATATGGTGTCTATGGAGTTCAGGACGTAATCTAAACCCTCTCTTCCATAGGATTCACCGGCTACCATTAATATCCTTTTATGTCCCTGATCTATTAGTGCACAGGTCTCTTTATCTATTTCTGTCCGAGAGAGCTCTCTCCTTACAAGTTTGGAATTTGCTGACCTAAAGGCACAGTATAAACACTCGTTGTTACAAAGATTGGAAATGTAAAGAGGTGCAAAAAGCACAAGCCTGTTGCCATAGATCTCTTCTTTCACATATCTGGCCGTATCAAAAAGTTCTTTTGTGAGTTGAGGGTCCTTTATACTAAGGAGTGTCAATACCTCGTGATAATCTATACCTTTTAGATCTTTAGCTTTTGAGAGTATCTCTGTTACCGCTGATCTTGACGGATCAATGGCACTGCTCAACTCTCTGCATATTCTTTTGTCATCTATCTCGAACAAGTTTTACCCTCGGTACTTAGTATTTCTCTCTCTTCTTGTAATGTGTATGCAATAGCTCGTGAGAAAGATGTCCGTTAGGTTCTTTAAGGAAATCCTGGTACAGTTTTTGTACTTCCGGATTTTCATGTGATTTTCTGATAGGCAGTCCCCTGTCTTCAGCGTATATGGCATCCATCCTCTTTTTCCTTATTTCAAGGTTGGTAGGCATTGGCTGGCCACCACCACCAAGACAACCTCCAGGGCAAGCCATTATCTCTATGAAGTGATAAGGTGCTTTACCTTGTTCTACAGCTCTCATTAAAGTTCTAGCATTCGTCAGCCCATGTGCTATTGCAGTCCTGAATTCGACTCCTTCAAGGAACTTCCATTCAGGCTTGCAACCCTCTATCTTTATGCTGGCTTCCTTTACGCCTTCCATGCCTCTTACAGGAAGAATCTCTAGGTTCTTGAACGGGACTTCTCTTCCAGTTATAACTTCGTAAGCTGTTCTTAGTGCAGCTTCCATTACTCCACCGGTCGCTCCGAATATCACCGCGGCACCAGTGTAGTCGCCTAGGATACTGTCACACTTTGATTCTTCAAGACTAGGAAAATCTATTCCTGCCTGCTGTATCATCAAGGCAAGTTCCCTTGTTGTTAGGACATAATCCACATCCTGGTATCCGCTTGAATTCATCTCCGGTCTTGCAGCCTCAAATTTTTTGGCTGTACAAGGCATGATGGAAACAACGACCATCTTTGAAGGATCTATCCCTGCTTTTTTTGCGTAATATGTTTTTGCCATTACACCGAACATCTGTTGTGGAGATTTACAGGTTGAAAGATTGTCCAAAAGCGTTGGGAACTCATGCTCTATGTATTTTATCCAGCCAGGGGAGCAGGAGGTCATCATTGGAAGAGCGACCTTCTTTTTATCAACCAAAGCTGATTTTAAACGATTGAGTAACTCAAAGCCTTCTTCCATGATAGTAAGGTCCGCTGCAAAGTTCGTGTCGAATACAGCGTTAAAGCCCATTCTCTTTAGTGCGGTCACCATTTGACCTGTTACCCTTTTACCTGGCTCAAAGCCAAGAGCTTCGCCCAAGGCAACCCTTACTGCAGGCGCTGTCTGAACGACTACGTGCTTGTCTGGGTTTGCAAGAGCTTCCCAGGTTTCCTCTATATAATGTCTTTCCGTCAGAGCACCGGTTGGACATCTGTTTATGCATTGTCCGCAGTTGGTGCAGACAACCTCATTTATAGGCAGCTCCATGAAGGTCTCTACGGCAACGTGTGCTCCCTTATTGGCCATTGTGAACGCGCCCACATGCTGTAGCTCTTCACAGGTCCTTACGCAGCGTTGGCATTTGATGCATTTGCTGTCGTCTTTTTGGAATGAAGGAGAGGACTTGTCTATATGCTTTTTAATTGCTACGTCTATAAAACGGTCATTTTCCGAGATATAGTCCTTTGCTATCGCTTGAAGTTCGCAGGAACAGTTCTTGTAGCACTTTGTACAGTCCATGTTGTGTTCAGCAAGAAGCAATTCAATGATATCCTTTCTAGCCTTTCTTACCTTTAATGAATTTGTCTGCACTTCCATTCCTTCTGCTACAGGCATCGAGCACGAAGGTACCAGTGTCCTTGAACCCTGAACTTCCACTACGCAGATCCTGCAGTTGCCGGCTATAGATAGGTCAGGGTGATTGCATAATGTTGGGATATTGAATTTCAATTTTTTTGCAGCATCCAGTATTGTCGTTCCTTCCTGAACTTCAACCGGCATATTATTTATTTTTAGCTTGATCATGTTCATTAGTAGATCACCTCTTCCTTAAAATTCTCCAATATGGAGTTGAATGAATTGGGTACCGACTGACCAAGTCCGCACTTTGACGAACTATTCATTGTCTCGGAAATATCCCTTATTTCATACAGATATTTTGGTATGAGCTTTTTATACATTAAAGCTTCATTGGTGGTTCCTACTCCTACGATAAAGAATGTG
>CAYVOB010000013.1:0-20335 GCA_964452945.1 uncultured Bdellovibrionales bacterium | reverse complement strand
AGAGATGGCCAATAAAGAAGTTGAAAAGGTTAAGGCCCAAGCCAAAAAAGAAACCGACAAAATAAAAAGTCAGGCAACTGATAAATTAAAGAATGCAATAAAAGGATTAAAATTCTAGGGGAAACAAAATGGTTGAAAGGAGTTTTTATACATTAAAGTGGGATGGTGATGCAGTTAGTTTTATAGATCAAAGACTGCTGCCCAATCAAGAGATCTATGTAAGGTGCCAAAACTATAAGGAAGTGGCAGAGGCCATAGAGCTAATGATAGTAAGAGGTGCACCAGCCATAGGTGTTTCTGCCGCATTTGGTATAGCGCTAGGACTTTTAAAGTCTAAGGCAAAAGACATTGAACAACTTAAAGAAAATTTTGATCACGTAACGGGGGTCATGGCCAAGACAAGACCAACAGCGGTAAATCTTTTTTGGGCTATCGATAGGATGAAGAAAAGGTTTTACTCATTATATAACAGCAAAAAAAACGTAGAACAAATAATAGCTACTATGGTCGAAGAAGCAATATGTGTTTATGATGATGATGTCACGACTAATAGGTCCATTGGTGAATATGGCAAGGTCGTTATAAAGGATGGGATGAGTATCCTTACACATTGTAATGCTGGTACACTTGCTACTGCTGATCACGGTACTGCCCTTTCTGTAATAAGGGCTGCTATTAGTGATGGAAAAAAAATACATGTATATGCTGACGAAACAAGGCCCTTTCTTCAAGGTGCAAGGCTGACCATGTGGGAGCTAATGAAGGACAAGATAGATTGTACCTTGATCTCCGACAACATGAGTGGCCATTTAATGTCTAAGGGTAAAGTGGATCTTGTTGTCGTTGGTGCCGACAGAATAGCCGCCAATGGCGATTCAGCAAATAAGATAGGTACTTATTCTGTGGCTGTATTGGCTAAGCACCATGGTATACCGATGTATTTTGCCGCCCCATTGAGCACTATAGATATAAATTGTCCTGATGGCTCTAAGATCCCTATAGAAGAGCGTTCCATAGATGAGGTAAGAAAGGTGAATGGGGCCTTTATATGCCCCAGCAATGCAAAAGCATTCAATCCATCATTTGATGTAACGCCAAATGAACTAATTACTGGTATAATCACAGATAAAGGTATAGTGCGCCCTCCTTTTGCAAAGGGTATAAGCACTCTGATCAAAGGTGGTGTTTTATGACGGAAAACAGGATCTGGTATGTTAACTCGAACAGAAAGACCTATGGTCCATATACAAAGGACGAGGTCGTTAAAATGCTTAAAAGCAGTAGCCTCAAGTTCAATGATTATATCTTCAAAGAAGGTTACAGCGATTGGGATTTTATATACAACGTTGCAGAGTTTGATAGGCGTCTTATAATGCCCGATGGAGGGCAACCTTTAGTCGAAGCTCCCAAAACAGAGGTGCCTGCAGCAGAGTCGGAGATCAGTACTGAGGGACAAGACCTCTGGTTCGTCCACGATGGAGAACATCAGATGGGACCATATAACTCAAGTTACATAAAAGAGGCTCTTAACAATAAAACTATATTCTGGACATATTATGTATGGAGGGATGGTTTTGAGAACTGGGTCCAGATAAAGGAATGTAGGGAGTTTGATAGAGGAAAGACCCCTAGAGGGCAAGCTCCATTAAATGTAGATATTACGACTAATTTTGAAGAAATAAAGAAGCAGGCCGTACCCACAATAGATCAGAATAGAGAGATGTATGGAAATGCTGTAAAGCCTGCGTCTTCCCAATATGGACTTACAGAGGAAGATCAAGAGGAGTTGAAGGGTAAATATCCGATAAAGGCGATAATCTGGCTTGTGGTTATAGCTGTTGTGCTTTTTAGCGCCGTCCGTATGTATCCAAAAGTAACGCAGGATGCCAGGGTCAAATTAAGGGAGAAAAAAGCAGCATCGATATACGATAAAGCATCAGAGCTTTTTAAACAAAGCAAACAAGATGATGCTTACAACATGCTTTTTGACCTAGCGGACCTTTATCCAGATACCAAAGCCGCTAGAAAAAGTGAAAATGATATGAGAGCTAAGGAGCCTGCTATAAAGAGTGAAATAGCAGATGAAACAAGAAGGATAAAGAACCTGATGGATGCTTATATAAAGAAGTATGGAATAATGCCTTCAAACGCTTCTGATATAAATTATGTCCCACCGTTCTATGTCAAATATTTTGGTTCTACATATTACAAAAGAGACACTAACGGTAAAATAGCAATAATGACCAGCGGAATGAAATCTCCTGTTCAACAGTATGCATTTCTAATTGACGGCAGCGGTAAAGAGACGGAAAGAGATGACCTAAAGCCGGAAGAGTTCGCTCTCGACGTACAGACTTACATAAAACTATCTTACACGGGCAAGCGTTCTGTAGTTAAGCCTATAGATATACCTCAGATAATCAAAAAAGATCTGGAGAAGGTGGATAAGAAGCCTGTTGCTGTCCCAGAAACCAAAGTCAAAGAAACAATAAAAAGACAACCAAAACGTACATTAAAAGAAAAGGAAGATGTTCAGGAAGATCAGTTGGAAGAAGGGCAGGATAGAGTGGATGCCGTAGACGTGATGGAAGATACAGGAATGATAAAGAAGGCTGTTCCCAGGGATCAGGACCTGATTAATGAAGAGTCTATTGATGAGAATGGGGCTGCTGCAGAGCAATATACCGATGAGATAAACAAAATAAGGACGGATAAATAAGATGACAACAATAAGAACAGTGATCGAACCTTTTAGGATCAAGATGGTGGAACCTATAAAATGTACTACGGAGGAATATAGGAGACGGATCCTAAAGGATGCCGGTAATAACCTCTTTAATATTAAGGCAGAAGACGTACTCATTGATCTTTTGACCGATAGCGGTACCAACGCAATGAGTTCAAGGCAATGGGGCGCTATTATGGAAGGAGATGAATCCTATGCTGGAGCCAAGAGCTTTTTTGAGTTCGAAGCTGCTGTGAAAAAAATAACTGGTCTCAAGAACATAATACCTACACACCAGGGACGAGCAGCTGAAAAGATATTGTTCTCTATTGTCGGTGGTAAAGGTAAGACAGTGATAAGTAATACACATTTTGATACCACTAGGGCTAATGTTGAATATTCAGGAGCGAGGGCAGTCGACGTCTTAATACCGGAAGGCAAACAACCATCGCTGATACATCCTTTCAAAGGGAACACTGATCTTAAGAAACTTGAGAGCGTTATAAATGAGGTAGGTGCGAATAATGTACCACTGGTCATTATAACAGTTACCAACAATGCAAGTGGTGGCCAACCGGTCTCGATGGAGAATTTGAGAGAAACAAAAAAGATCTGTTCCAGATACAATATCCCGATGTTCATTGACGCATGCAGGTTCGCGGAGAATGCTTATTTTATAAAGAAAAGGGAAAAAGGATATGCCGACAAGAGCCCGTTAGAGATAGCAAAAGAAATGTTCTCTTATTGCGATGGTGCAACTATGAGCTCCAAAAAAGATGCACTTGTTAATATAGGTGGTTTTCTTGCTCTTAACGACGATGAGCTTACACAAAAGGCACGGATGATGCTTATACTGACGGAAGGATTTGTGACTTATGGTGGTCTTGCAGGAAGGGATCTTGCAGCAATAGCTGTAGGTCTTGAAGAAGTTCTGGAAGAGGATTATTTGGCATATAGGATACGTTCCACCGAGTATTTAGGAGAGAAACTCACAAAAACTGGTGTGCCCATAATACAGCCTACTGGAGGACATGCAATATTTGTAGACGCTGCAGCAATGTTGCCTCATATCCCTAAGGACCAATATCCTGCACAAGCTCTTGCATGTGCACTTTATACAGTGGGTGGTATAAGAGGCTGTGAGATAGGCAGCGCCATGATGGACAGGGACCCAGAAACACGAAAGAATAGACCTGCCGAGATGGAACTGGTCAGACTTGCAATACCAAGAAGGGTTTATACACAAAGCCATATGGATTATGTCGCTGAAATATTTGAGATACTATATAAGGATAAGGACAAGATAAGGGGTCTCAAGATGGTATATGAAGCCCCTGTGCTTAGGCATTTCACCGCAAGATTTGAACAAGTATAGTTATGACAAAGATCCTTGAAACTTTACATGGTGATATCCAACTCCCTGTGTTTATGCCCGTAGGGACCAAGGGTACAGTGAAGGCGGTACCTCCGTCCATGTTGCAAGAACTTGAAGTTAAGATAATATTGGGTAATACCTATCACCTTTTTCTACGTCCAGGGCACGAGCTGGTAAAGAAGCTCGGAGGACTTCACAAATTCATGGGCTGGAATGGTCCTATACTCACTGACAGTGGGGGTTTTCAAGTTTTTAGCCTCACAGCCTTAAGAAAGATCACAGAAGATGGCGTTTGGTTTAGATCACATATAGACGGACAAAAGCACTTTCTGACCCCGGAGCTATCTATACAAGTACAAGATGCTCTGGGCGCCGATATAAAAATGGTATTTGATGAATGCCCGTCACATGACGCAAGCAAAGGATATGTGGAAAAGTCCGTGGGTCTCACGACAAGGTGGGCAAAACGCTCCAAGGATGAATGGCAGAGGCTGGGAGCTAATGGACATCTTTTTGGAATAATACAGGGAGGTATGCATAAGGACCTTAGACTTAGGAGCCTAAATGAATTGATGGAAATAGGTTTTAGCGGATATGCCATAGGAGGTTTAAGCGTTGGCGAAGCAAAGGAAACCATGTACGAAATGCTGGATCACGTTATGCAGCATCTGTCTACCACTTTGCCCGTATACTTGATGGGAGTGGGTGAACCAGAAGATCTTTTGTTCGCTATAAAGCGTGGTGTACAGATGTTCGATTGCGTTATACCTACAAGAAACGCCAGGAATGGTAGCTTATATACATTCAAAGGGAAGGTCTCCATTAAGCAAGCAAGGTATTATGATGATCCTTTACCTCTGGAAGAGGATTGCGACTGCTATACATGCAGGAACTTCTCCAGGGCATACTTGAGGCACCTCTATTTATCCAAGGAGATACTCTCTGCATATTTGAATACGGTCCACAACTTGCGGTTTTTTATGAGATTTATGCAAAAAATAAGGGAATCTATGGAAAAGGGTGTTTTTGACGATTTTTATGCTGATTTTTTAAATAATTATAATAAAGATATCCAACAGTAATAATGATCAATACCTAAGGAGGGTTTTTATGTATTTTATTCTTTCATTGATAAACAGTCTTTCTGCACAGGAAGCAGCAGCTCCAAAATCAGGTGGTGTAACTGGCATGCTTAACATGTTGATGCCTTTTGCGCTTATAATACTGGTGTTCTATTTCTTCATGATAAGACCACAGCAAAAGCAAAGAAAAAAACACGCCGAGTTCCTTGCTAACATAAAAAGAGGGGACGAAGTCATTACTTCCAGCGGTATTATAGGTACCGTCTACAATGTTTCCGACAAGATCATAACCATTGAGGTCGACGAGAATACCAAGATGAAAGTCCTTAAAGGCATGATATCCGCAAGTGCAAAAGATGCAGTTATCGAAACAAAGTAATTAATTAAGAGGTGTTTTTATGTTCAGTGTAAGGACCCGTTTCTATTTTGTTGTAGTTATTTCTGTTCTTTCATTATGGACGATCTCTCCTGTCCTATTGAATAAGGATAACACTCCGTACTGGTTATCCAAGATACTTCCATCAAAGGGGTTAAAGCTTGGATTGGACTTGCAGGGCGGGACCAACCTTGTGCTTAGTGTTGATGTCGACAAGGTGTTAATGGAGCACGTCGACAGGAATATAGAGAGGATCAACAGTGAGCTTCAAAAAGAGAATGTCACAATTGAAAAGATCTATAGAAGGGATGCTTCAACCTTTGTCTTAATAAAACCGATCAAGGAAGCAGATGAAGATAAAATAAACGAACTGGTTATTAAAAGTACTGGTATGAAGTTCATTACAAGAAGTGATGGGTTCATGCAGTTTGACATAAGCGACGAAGAAAAAACCTTTAGGAAAAAGAACGCTCTGGACCAGACGATAGAGGCGATAAGGAACAGAATAGATGAGTTTGGTGTTAATGAGCCAAGCATACAGACGCAGGGTTACGACAGAATAGTAGTTCAGCTCCCAGGAGTTAAGGACGTTACAAGAGCAAAATCCATTATAGGAAGGACCGCTCGACTTGAATTCAAACTTGTTAGGCATGATCCAGGGTTTGAAAAAGATAAACTGATGGTGCTCGTCAATAAGGCTAAAGAAGCTGGGATCGAATATAAGGAAGGGACATCGTATCCTGATTATATGGACTCCCTTAATGCGTTCCTTGCAAAAAGCCTTCCCGAAGGCACTATGTTGCTTTTTGAAAAGAAGATAGACCCTTCGAGTGGGAAAAAGTTCTATGAACCGTATCTTTTAGAAAAACTTAGTATGGTCACAGGCGACCATCTAAAGGATGCCTATGTTGGCTACAACCAGGATTTTGGAGAACCTTATGTTAGTTTTCAGATGAATTCTATCGGCGCAAGGTTCATGGAGACCCTGACAGGTAATAATATCGGAAAACAGCTGGCAATAATTCTAGATAGCAACGTTTATTCAGCACCTGTGATACAGGCAAAGATCAGCGATGCTGGTCAAATAACTTTAGGTAGAGGACGACCTGCTAGCGAGCTTCAACAGGAAGCAGAGGACATCGCACTGGTACTCAGAGCTGGTGCATTACCTGCGCAACTGGTTTTTGAGGAGGAAAGGGTAGTTGGTCCTTCACTCGGTAATGATAGTATTGCGGACGGAAAACTATCCATGATAATCGGAGCCGTTCTGGTAATGCTCTTTATGATAGTATATTACAGGATGTCTGGGGTGATAGCTGACTTGGCTGTTATACTCAACGTCCTATTTATCACAACAACGTTGATGATCTTTGGCGCAACCATAACTCTACCTGGTATAGCAGGTATCGTCTTGACCATCGGTATGAGCGTTGACGCTAACGTAATAATAAACGAAAGGATAAGAGAGGAATTGCGGGCAGGGAATAATATTAAATCTGCGATAGAAACAGGTTATCACAAAGCATTATGGACTGTCCTAGATGCGAACATAACTACGGCGATAAGCGGCCTGGTTCTTTTGCAGTATGGTGTGGGTCCTATAAAGGGCTTTGCAGTAACACTACTCATAGGAATAGTTTTCTCGGTGTTTACGGCGGTATATGTTACAAAGTGGATAATAGAGTATTTTTCATCAAAAGGATTGGCAGATAAACTTAGTATATAGAAAGAAGCTGGAGGGATTTACGTAATGCTTAATATAATAAAGGCTAATACAAATTATGATTTTATGGGGACTAGATATTTTTGGCTTGGAATATCTGGGGTCTTGATACTTGCGTCTTTAATTCTTTTTGCCACAAAGGGACTTAATTATGGAATAGATTTTACTGGAGGAGTAGAGGTACAGGTAAAATTTAATGATCCAAAGATAGATACACAGGCTGTCAGAGGCTTGATGGAAGGGATCGGAGCTGGTGATCTCCAGGTGCAGCAATATGGGGATGCGATCGCTAACGAATACCTTATAAGGGTTAAAGGAACGGACAGTAACCTTACTTCTTTATCCAAGGATATAGAGGCAAAACTTGCTACAAGTTTTACAAATGATAAGTATGAGATCCGAAGAGTTGATGTGGTTGGTCCTAGGGTTGGCCAGGAACTTAAGTTGAGTGGGATCTATGCACTTATCTGGGCTCTATTAGGGATCATGGTCTATGTTGCAATAAGGTTTGATCTAAAATATGCCCCGGGTGCGATAATTTCTCTTATTCACGACGTATTAATTACCGTCGGTTTTTTTGCATTGATACAGTATCAGTTCACCCTTTCAACGGTCGCAGCACTGCTCACTATAATAGGTTACTCAATAAACGACACTATCGTTATATATGACAGGATCAGGGAGAACTCCGCTAAAATGCAAGGAACTCCTTTGATATCGGTTATAAACAGGTCAGTAAACGAGACGCTGAGCAGGACCATTTTGACATCAGCGGCGACGTTATTGGCTGTGGTGTCGCTACTTATTCTGGGCGGTAATTCCATTAGGGACTTTTCCCTCGCGTTGACAGTCGGTATGGTAGCCGGTGTATATTCCACGATCTTTATAGCTTCTCCGATATCGTTGTATATTGACGGTTGGTATGAAAAAAGAAAGGCGGCCAAAGCAGCTCAAAAATAAGAGGTCATAACCAAGTGGCCAAATATAAGTGGAATGTTAAGTCCGTTATAACGGACAAAGCCAGGGGACTTGCTAAAGAGGTAGGTGTTTCTCCTGTAGTTGCGCAGGTCTTTATAAATAGAGGGCTTGTTTCCAACGAAGATATACAGGCCTTTATGTCTCCCCTTTTATCAAAATTGCCCGATCCATTTTTATTGAGCGATATAGAACGTGCAGCAAACAGGATCGCGGATGCCATATCTAATAAAGAACTTATATGTATTTATGGAGATTATGATATCGATGGTTCTACAGCTGTAGCAACTCTTGCGGGTTTTTTTAAGGAACTGGGCGCAAGCTACTTCTATTATCAACCAGAAAGGTTTGGCGAAGGCTATGGCATGTCGGCTGAAGCTGTTGAAAAGATAATCAAGCAGGGCGTGTCACTTTTTATATCTGTTGACTGTGGGACTTCAAGTATCGATGCTGCAGACTTGTGCAAAAAAAAGGGTATCGACTTGATCATAACAGATCATCATAAACTTGGGGATCTAGTACCTGATGCTTATGCTTTTGTTAATCCTCATAAGCCGAACGAACCAATTATGTTTGCCGGTCTTGCAGGTGTTGGCGTTGCTTATTATTTGGCGATAGCTTTAAGAAAGGTTTTAAGGGAAAGGAACTATTTTAATTTAGGAAAAAAGGAACCGGATCTTAAGGATTATCTGGATCTTGTTGCTTTTGGCACAGTCGCTGATGTTGTACCCATACTTGGTGTTAACAGGGTACTTGTGAAAAAAGGGCTCGAAGTAATTAATTCAAGTCCAAGGAAAGGTATAAAGGCTTTGGCACAGATAAGCGGTCTTAAGGGAGTGATAAGTTCTGATTCTATAAGTTATATACTTGCTCCAAGATTGAATGCGGCTGGAAGGATGGGAAGTGCATCCCGATCCGTCGAACTGTTGCTTTCTAACGACGAGCAGGAATCACAGAATTTGGCAATGGTACTTCATGAAGAAAACCAGAAGAGAGTATCTTTTCAAAATAAGTCATGGCAGCAGGTTCAGGCACTAGCCTGCGAGTTTGAAGGTTTTGATTCCAGATATTCTCTAACATTTGCTTCTGAAGGGTGGCATCAAGGTATCATAGGGATCATCGCCTCAAAATCAGTTGAAAAGTGGTATAAGCCAACAGCCGTATACTCAATAAGCGAAAATGGGATAGCCAAGGGCTCTGCAAGAAGTATTCATGGAATAGATATTTTTTCCGTTTTTTCAGAGTTCAGGGATATTTTTGAGGATTTTGGCGGTCACGATATGGCTGCAGGGATGAGTATAAAGACCGATAGGATCCCTAAATTCGAGGAGCTTTTCGAGCACGGTATTAGTAAATATGTTAAGAGCAAGAAGATACATCCAACCATAGATGTTGATGTTGAATTAAAGACTTCTGATATCAATCTGCAGACGATAAAAGAGATAACGGATATGGAGCCCTTTGGCTCGGATAACCCTTACCCGCTATTTTTATGTAGGGGTCTTAATGTGACAAATAAGATTGTATTAAAGGATAAACATTTAAAATTAAAACTTGAGAATAATATAGATGCAATAGGTTTTAATATGGGGGATATGAAGGAAAGCACGGACGACAAGATAGATATTGTTTTTAAGCCATCTATAAATGAGTGGAACGGTACTAGGCAAGTCCAGTATGTTATCGTCGATATAGATTGAACACTTGTTCTTTGCTAGATGTCAGAATTATTTATTGTACAATGGATGTCCAGGCGGATAGCCTTCAGGGGGCCATATAAGTTTTCTAAAAGAGAGTTCTATTCTAGCCCAACGAGAAGTTGTTTCTATATCGTAACAATCAAATATGGTCCTCCATGCTTCTACACACGCATTTTCCACTCCTGGTTGTTCCATTGTAGGCTGCACTCTAGTTATCCAATAGAATTTTAGTTTTTTTAGGGCCTCTGGATCGTTAGCAAAGTCGTCTTTTATGTTCTTGAAGACACCTTTTGCGTTCTGTCTTGCTAATTCTTTTTCATAGGCCTGCTTACTGAAATTACGTGTGACCATTTTAACCTTGAACCACTTCAAAGTGTATTTACCGTCCTCAATTGCAGGTGCCAATACCCATTTTTCTGCAAAGTCATCAAAGTTAGATCCTTTGAGTATCTTACCTAATTTTGGACCAATGTCAGTGTAGTAATTAACATCGCTGTGTTGCTCTGAACACTCTGTTTGCTTCATTCTACAAGAGTTTATCTGTAGTTCCCCTTCGCTATCAACTCTTAAATATCTACTGAGTACAGCCTCGTTAATAGGAGTTCCGTCTGTTTTTTTAAGCGTTGCTAATTTGTTAGTCCAGTTGTTAGCCTTGTGGAAGGTTGGGAACCTTGCGATTATTTCTGGAGTTAATGCTTCATCTACAATTTCTGGCTCCATGTTGACCATGGAAGAGAGAAAACTCTTTAATTTGTGGTTTAATGTTTCTAGATATTTTGTGCTTGGTTTTATTGTGTTTATAAAATTTGTTATCTTTGTAGATATGGAGCTGTTTTTAAATCCCTTCAGGATCTTTGCTGCATCATCCGGTCTCATGTTGGCGAGCTCTTCCAAAAAAGAGTAGACGTCTTTTTGCGTCATACCACCCAGTGCTTCTGACAAAGGTTCCTTTATTTCAGGGTTTTTGATAAGGAATTCTGTTAGTTCTCTGTTCCAAAGACTTGATTCTTCGTCTGTCGTGACAATTTTAAGTATTTTGTTCCCAGCTTCTTGGTTTATCTGTTTAACGGATTTGGCATACCAATCCTTAAATAGACGTAATCCTTGTTTTGAAAAAGTCTTTTGGAGGAAATTTATATCACTGTCGATGTAGAACATTGCATTGCTTTTGATGTCACTTGTGGTTAAGCCTGCTTCTTGTGCATATCTAATTAGCAGGTCAAACTTTTCTGAACTATTACCTGTTAATAATTTTTTATTCAAAAGTTCGCATTTAAAGGCAAATTCTGGGTCTGTATTTATAGTCTCAGATAATTCTGCATACCATTTGATCGCCTCTTCTTTATTAAGGAAGCCCAGGTATTCAACTACTCTTGCTATGCCACCAGCTACACCAAGGGCAGTAAAGAATCCGTTAACCATTGCAGAGGATACTGCTTCCGCCTCTGACTCATTAAGATAATCCAAATACTCAAGATCAGCATCTTCGCCATTGCTGACTGATGTTACGGTTTTGTTCTCTTCTTTTTCGAACTTGTTGTTATCCTTTATATTGTTCGCGGTTTCATATCCTAAAGAAGCAACAAATACTGGCGTGCCTACTGCAGTGATCGCAGTGCTTGTTGCTGCAATAGTGGTCGCGGCTACAGATCCTTCGCTTATTCCTATTAGAGCCATACCAGCTTCACTGCCGAAGAAAGTCAGTATAAGGAGTGTCCCTACTACCATTCCTACTATACCTACATAGCTTCGGAATTCTGCGTCCCTTTGATCGCTTATCCTGATATTCTTAAGGTAGTTATTAACGATGCTGTTGACTTCATAAAGCTTTGGGTCCTCTTTATATACTTTTTGGGCTGCTGTTGGGGTTGTTTTTAATATGACAATTATTGCATCCAAACAATTGTTTTGTTCTTCTAATGCTTCTCCATACCAGTCACCATTTGGTTCAAGCCCTGTTGCCTCACCGGTAGTTTCCCAAAGACCAGCCGCATTCAACAACTTATAGTTCTTTGTGTTGTACGAGGTTGAATATTTTTGTCTTAAGAAGTCGTCCACTATGTTCTGGTATGCAGTGTTTAGTTCGATAGCGTAATTTACCAGCGCTGTTTGGCTTTGATCAAAGGCCTCTGTTATTTCTTCTTCTGTAACAGTTTTGCCCATTGAACTAAAGGTGACTTGGCACATTGGGTCGATCTCAGATCGTCCAGTCCTTCCGGGCTTGAAGGTACTAACAGGGTTCTCGAAGTACTCTTCACGAAGATCTTCATCAGCGTAAAGGAACCTTGCTCCTTTATATTGATTAACGATAAAGCTTAATGTTGCGAAGTATGTTTTTACGGCTCCTTCTGTTTTGGGGCAGTCTTGAACATAATTTATGTCGCCATTCATTACAGATGAGGTAGATACACCTATACTTTTTGCTAGGTCCTCTCTAACAGCAGTTATTAAAGGTATAAGGGCCGTGTTTACCTCTGTAGTAAGTTCTTTTAAGGTCTGTTTTTTATAAATATCCGGGTTATTCGCAATAATTTTAATCTGATCCTTTACTACTAAGGCCATTTTTTTTTATGCATCTGTATCTAGCATATTCAGCCGTTCTATAATCGGTGTCACTGGTTTTTCTTTCGTCTATTAGCGGGCAGGCTAATTCTGCAAGTTCTTTTATACCTTCTTCATTCAGCCTAGAGAAGTCAGTGCTAGCCTTGTATACGTATATATTATCCATATATATTCGAAGAGCATTACCTAAAGCTTCAAAATATAGATTTTCATATAGTTGTTGTAGTGCCATCAAGTTAGCTATCCTTGTGACTGCTCCGGGTTTGGCTCTAAGGAAGGCTCTTGCACCTTCAAAGATGGCTTTTTTATATTCCTTCATTTTGTTATAGTTCTTTGACTTTATGAACTCGTTAAGATCTAAACCCAGTTGTATGCCAATAATTGTTGTGTATTTTTCACTTTCATAGTTTTCCAATATACCAGCCAGATCACCCCAGTTGGTTTTTTCTTTAATTAAGCTTTCGGGAAAGGCGAGTCCTGTTGGCAGGAGTACTTCGTCTTGTGTAACAGCTGTGTTTGTGCTTGCCTCTACACCTGGGTATCTTATTGCTTTTTCGCCAGTTTCAAGCTCTGTAACAGTGATGTCAGGGTTTTCTGCTAGAACATCATCCACGTTCCTGTATAGAGTGTAAAGATAGCTTCTAAAATTATCTATCTTTGTATTTGTTAGTTCTGCAATTACGGCTTCTTGATCCACGGAGCTTTTTATAAGGTCTATGTATTCTGCTAGTTTGTATTGAAGTACTAGAAGGCTTAACCAGCTCTGGTTTATGTCCTCTGACCAGTAACGCTCATCAGTCTCCTTTGAAATGTCGTATATTAGTCCGGAATCTACTGTCTTTTTTATGTATGAACTTATCTTTACCAGATATTTAGAGACATCCTTAACATCAGAAATGTCTAGGGAGATGTATTCCTTTATGTACTTGCTGTGTTGTTTCTTAAAGTTGACGAATGGGTCTTTATCCTCTTTAGAGCTAATTGCTGCACCATAAAGTGCATGGGTGGGGAATATAAAACAGGTGAGCAAAATATATACAATTATCTTTTTAAACAGACCAGCGCTTTTCATGTCAGTAACTATTATGCAATTCTAGTACCAATAATATACTTCAATTCAATCAATAAGATGCAAAAGAAGGGTGAGGTAACTGGCTGTCAAAATAGGCTAAAACTGCATAAAATTTAAACACTTAGCGCAATTGTCCCGGAAACCCAGTAAAATTAAGGCTTGACTCTATTTCTTTCTCTTTGGTATGGTTGTCCTGGTTGGCATTATACTTGCAACAAGATAGGGTAGAGGGGAGTAAATGAGTTTTAATTTTAAAAAGACACAAAAATATTCATATTATTTTGATGAAAAATTTGCTAACCATAAGGTATTAAAGCCATTTTTAGCAATGAAGAGAGCCTATTTAATTGTTGCACTCATAGTTTTTTCGCTCATAGGGACAGTGTGCTACCTTAATTTTAAGGCAGCCCAAAGACGGGACTTTGCTTCACTTAAAAAGTTCATAGTTGCATACGCGGAAATCAATAACATTGATAATCTCAATGACAATGACTATAACATGCTGGCTAGAGAAGTTAAGAAGGCCGCCAGAAAGTATGATGTGGATCCAATGTTGATCCTTTCTGTAATCACTGTTGAATCTTCGTTTGATAAGGATGCCGTATCTTCAAGGGGTGCCGTTGGTTTGATGCAGCTGATGCCAAGCACGGCAAAGCACCTTTGTTCAGAGATGGGTCTTAGCGATAGCCATTGCAAAGTAGGGGACGTAAGGACGAATATTCTTATAGGAACTTATTACCTGTCAAAGTTATCATCAAAATATAACAACAATATGAAACACTATCTTGCCGCATACAACTGTGGTCCTTCAGAGATAGATCGTGTGCTCAATGGGAACTCCAAGGTCCCCACAACGTTCTATTTCAGAATAATGAAAATCTACCAAAAGCTGGCTTATAAGAATGTATGAGATAAGAGTAACAAGCAAATTCGGTGCTGCACATAACCTTAGGAACTATGGCGGCAAATGTGAGAATCTGCATGGCCATACCTGGCGTGTTGAAGTTGCCCTTAAAAGTGACGTACTCAATGAAAAAGGTTTTATGCGAGACTTTAAAGAGGTAAAAAAATCTTTAAAAGAGGCTCTTTCCCGGTTCGACCATTCTTACATAAACGAGATCTCTCCATTTGACAAAATAAACCCTACGGCCGAGAATCTGGCCAGACATGTATTTGAGGAATTAGTGAAGGTACTGCCGGAGCTTTTTGAGGTCAGTGTTTGGGAATCAGACGATGCAAGAGCGGTCTTTAGGCTCAACTAAAAAAGACATAAGGGCACTGGTCCTGTTCTCTGCAGGGCTTGATTCTACCTATAATCTGTTAAAAACTAAAAAAGAATTCGGTAATAGCACTGTTCTGTTCTTTGATTACGGGCAAAAATCAGCGCCACAGGAATATGTGCATGTTAAAAGGGTTTGTGAAAAATTAGACGTTGAGTTCATTAAAATAGATCTTTTGTGGTTCAAGACACTTGGATCATCCCTTTTGTCCCACTGTTTGAAGCCGAGCAACTTTAACTCGCTAAAAGAGCTTCCATCCGAAGGAAAGCCGGCAGAGTGGGTCCCTAACAGGAATGCTGTCCTTGTGAATGTTGCCGCCGCTGTGGCAGAATCAAAAGGCTTTGATGCAATAGTCGTGGGTGTTAATCTTGAGGAAGCCGGTAGATACCCTGACAATACTGCAGAGTTCGTTCTGCGGGTGAACAGTCTTTTTGAATATTCTACTTTCTCAAGGCCAAAGCTGATGTCTTTTTCTACAAATATGGTCAAAACACAGATCTTAGGAGAGCTACTCAGATTAATGGAGGAATATAACATAAGCAAAGAATATATCTGGAGCTGTTATGATAGTTATGAGAAAATGTGTGGAAGGTGTGAGTCTTGCTTGCGCCTCAAGAACGCACTAATGGCCCACGGAAGGGATGGTGAATGGAAAGAACTTTTCTTGAGATAAAGAATATAGATAAAAAAATAAAATATGACGGAAGCCAGTTAACCCCTCATTGGATATACAGGACGACAGGGATAATGGGTGATGCCGTCGTGGCTTTTTGTGGTCCTTGCAGTATACCTTATGACAACATGGCGGATCTTGAGGATGTGATCGCAAAAGAGAGCATTAAGGCCGATAACATGCTGCACTTTATTTGTGAACTTTTTGGGCGAGATTGTTTTTGCGCAGTTGGTGTGCAAAATGCCTTTGTGTCAGAGATACAGAGTGTTCTTTTGAAAAAAGGTGTAGATGTAGAGAAGAGAGGTGATGATCTTTTTATAGGAAAAGGTAAATTGTCCATATCCATAGCCTCAGTATCCAGCGTATCTGCTCTTATACATATAGGTCTTAATATAGAGAATAAGGGGACCCCGGTATTGACCTCTGCATTAAAGGATTTTGATATAAGACCCAAGGACTTTGCTTTTGAAGTGTTGAAGAGAATGAAAAAAGAATATTCAAGAATGGTGTTAGCGTCTTGCAAAGTAAGACCAAGAACCTAACGAAGTGGTGGAGGCAGCTCTAATGAGAAGAAAAACTTTCGTGTTGGACACAAATGTGATCTTGTTCGATCCTCAGGCAATTATGAAGTTGGGGGCCAACGACATCGTTATTCCCATAATCGTTATAGAGGAAATGGACCGTTTTAAAAAAGACCTTAACGAGAATGGTAGGAACGCAAGGCAGTTCTCCAGGTTCTTGGATGAGATGAGAGGTAAGGGTAGTTTGCTAGATGGAGTTCCTTTGGATAGCAAAGGAGGTGTCCTATACATAGATCTTCCTGATGAAAAGGTAGGGTTGCAGATGCCGGGTTTCCTTGAAGGTAAGACCGGTGATAACGTGATCCTTGCCACTGCACTAAAACACAAGAATATAGATAATAGAAAAATGGTGGTTCTGATAACAAAGGATACCAACCTAAGGATTAAGGCTGATCTTCTGGGAATAAAAGCCGTTGATTACGAGCCTGGAGATCAGAGGATAGATGAGCTTTATGCTGGTATAAGATATTTGGACTGTACCAAGGAAGATATAGATATGTTCTTTAGGGAAAAGAGGATCCCTCTTTCAAACCTTAAGAACACCGCCGGTATACAGCCTAATGAATATGTAATATTAAAGAACATAGTAGAACCATCGCACACTGCATTGGGAAGATATGATCTAGGGTCAAACTCCATTGTTCAGTTACTTAAAGGTGTTGCCGACGGTGTATGGGGTATAATTCCAAGGAATGTCGAGCAGATCTTTGCAATGGACATGTTAATGAATGACGACATGAGACTTGTGAGCCTTGTAGGCAAAGCTGGTACCGGTAAAACACTGCTTGCCCTTGCTGCAGGATTATCCTTGACCATAGATTCTGGGTCTTATGCAAGATTACTGGTCTCTCGCCCAGTGTTCCCTCTCGGTAAGGATATAGGATATCTCCCAGGTGACATAGAGGAAAAACTGAACCCGTGGATGGCGCCTATATTTGACAACCTTGAATACATACTTGGTTCTGGAGAAGCTTCCACCGCCGGTAAGAAAAAGCAGACAGGTGGAGTGAGAAAGTGGCAGGAACTTATAAACCAGGGCATGTTGAACATTGAGCCGTTAACTTATATAAGGGGAAGAAGTATTGCCAATCAGTACCTTATAGTCGACGAAGCACAGAACTTAACTCCTCACGAGATAAAGACCATCATTACAAGAGCTGGCAATTTTACAAAAATAGTTCTTACCGGTGACTGTTATCAAATAGATAATCCTTATATAGATTCGTCCAGTAACGGTCTTACATACATAGTTGAAAGGTTCAAAGGACAAAAGATTTCTGCGCATGTCACTCTTGCCAAGGGCGAAAGGTCCGAGCTGGCAGAGCTTGCGGCAAATCTTTTGTAGGAGGTAAGGGATCTTGATAAACAGAAGAAGGCACACCAGGGCACCTTTGAATTCAAAGGTGATCTCTATAGCGCAGGATATACCTAAGATTAACGTTGTGCGCGACGTCTCTTATTCAGGGGTTTTTATAGAGACTGTAGAACTTAAAAATATTGGTGATATTCTGTATCTTATGTTCCCTCTACACGAGGCAGACAAAACGGTCCAAACCTATGCAAAGGTGGTTAGAAGAGTGGAATCTGTATCGGAAGACGATTTTACTATTCCAGGTATGGGACTTGAATTCATTGATATCCCTTTTGAATCCTCAATACTTATAGAGAATTATGTTGTCATGGCCAAGTATGCCTATGAAGAACTTTTGCTTTTGACGACAATGAAGAATCCAGATATAGAAAGGATAGGACAGATATTAAAGAAGCTGAAACTGGAAGGGTACAACGACTTTTTTGAATTAAAGGACAAAGTACAAAAAACCTGTTTCGCTTTAGGTATAATAAAGAACAGCGAGGGATAGTATGGGGCACGTTATAGTTCAAGAAGCAGAAGCGATACTTGATAAGGAAATTAAAGTACTTGATAAGGGTTTTGTAAGGCTTGTAGATTACTATGGTAATGATTCTAGGATCGTTCAATCTGCCAGAGTGTCATATGGTGCCGGTACAAAGACCGTAAGAGAAGACAAAATGCTCATAGATTATCTATGGATGAACGAGCACACTTCTCCTTTTGAACAAGTCGTTTTTACTTTCCACTGTAAGTTGCCTATATTCGTTGCCCGTCAGTGGATAAGGCACAGAACAGCCAGGGTTAATGAGATCTCTGGAAGATATTCCATAATGAAGGAAGAGTTCTATGTCCCTGATGAAGCTGTAGTAAGTTTTCAGAGCAAGGATAATAAACAAGGACGTTCCAAGGAAGAGGTGCCTAAAGAGCTTAGGAAAAAAGTCCTTGATCTTATAAGTTCTAACAATGGTAGTTCGTACGATAATTATGAGGCTATGATAGAGGAAGGTATTGCAAAGGAACTTGCCAGGATCACCCTGCCGTTGAATATGTATACAGAGTGGTATTGGCAAATAGATCTAAAGAACCTCCTTCATTTTTTGAAGTTAAGGATGGATGCCCATGCTCAATATGAAATAAGGGAATATGCAAAGACCATGGCTGAAGTGGTAAAAGTAGTCTGCCCGTACGTTTGGGAATCTTTTGAAGAACATACGCTGTACGGGGTTAAACTTTCAAGGTCAGAACTTAAAACATTAGAGGCTGCATTCATACAGGGCGCTTCCGGCAATGATGAGAAGAAACTTGAGGCGTTAGCCAAAAAACTTCCGTTCATAAAACGGGGCTGACCTTGTTTAAGGATATACCAAAGGACCGTCTAGACCTTGCCGTTTTGGAAGGGACGCTGGATAGCGTAATTAAATTCATAGAGTCAAAAGAACCAGAATCTAACATAATGAGACCCTGCTCGATAGGCGTTATAGGAGGAGCAGGAGATTTTGGTACTGCTCTTGCTATGTCGTTCAAGAGTTCCATAAGCATAATGCTTTATGATGCTGTAAAACAAAAGAATATATTCAGTGATCTTACAAGGATAAGCACTAACAGAAGTTTTTGTGTTAAGTTCCCTTCAAATATCTATTTTACCTCGGATCTTTCCAAGGTCCTTGAAGCAAAATTCCTGGTATTGTGCGTTCCCGCCGGTGCCATACCGGAACTTTTAAAGAACATAAAGAATATCTTGCCACTTTCCTATCAGGAAAAACAATATGTTCTGGTATCCAAAGGCTTTATAGGAAAGGGATATATTCCTCATCGCTGGTTGCAAAAGAACGGGGTCCCTTTTGAGAATATAATTTGGGCGAGCGGAGGTAATGTAGCAAGGGAAGTTGTGGAGAAAAAGGGTTTTAAGATAGCTGTAGTCTCAATGAACAAGAACAGGGTTGCAAGACGAGAATTCGTTTCAATGTTCAACAAGGAATACCTTTATCCATTGGAATACAGCGGATCGGCTTTGCTTGCTTGTGAACTTGGTGGGATCTTGAAGAATTATTACGCTGGCCTTGGTCGCTACATACTTGTCAAACATGGAGAGGCTGCCTTTTTGAGTTACAAAAGGATAGTTCGCTCAGAGTTCAGACGAGCAGTAAGGATGGTCTCCAGCTCACCTACCGTTTCCATAAGGGCCTGGGTAATAAGAAAAGCAAGCCACGGTCCCGCTTTTTGGGAAGATCTTGATGTTACATCAAGGGATGGAAGGAATGGTTTTTTTGGGGAGCATGTTTTTAGTGGAGGTAGTGTTAAGAAGATACTGGATGAACTTGGCCTTGTAGAATCCTTTAGGACCCTGTTCTCCACACTATCACTGTTCAATAGGATAAGTAAAAGGTCTTTTAAAAGATTACCGATGTTAAAAAAGATCTTGGACATATATGAACAACTTCACATTGAATATCTTGAACGGGGCGACGCTCTAATATCAGATGAGTCGCTAGAAGAAATACAAGAGATGGAAAAAGCGATCCTGTCCTACAAAAGGTATTGGTTCATATAGCTCATTCAGAGCTATATGAACTTTTTGTCTTTTAATATATTCTTAAGACTTGGATATCCTATTTCCTGAAGCTCATAGCTTACCACCACATGCGGTTTCTTTATTTTGATTATTCTTCCAAGATCTATAGGTGTTGCTATTACAACTACGTCTACCTTTGCTCTGTTTATGGTCTTTTCAAGATCTCTCACCTGTTTTTTGCCATAACCCATTGCAGGCAGTATTCTGCCTATTCCAGGATATTTCTTGAAAGTTTGATCTATCTCGCCGACGACGAAAGGTCTTGGATCCACTATCTCGCTGGCA
>CAYVOB010000012.1:0-20495 GCA_964452945.1 uncultured Bdellovibrionales bacterium | reverse complement strand
GTTGTTACCGTAATCAAATACTTCTGCTCCCATTTTTTGCATTTCAAGCATTGCAGAGACGTGTTCTCCCATTGTCCTGATAGACTCATGCTTATATTTGTCTGGGTCTTTCTTTCTCAAGATAAGGGCATCTTCAAAACTCATATTATTAGGAACATATCCATTTAATTCATCGTGAGCAGAGGTTTGATCCGTAACTATATCTGGTATTGTCTTTTTTTCTACCAGACGCTTAAAGAGATCCGCAGCATTACCATGATAGCAAACAGATACTGCCGCACCTTTATTTCTATATGCAAAAGCAGCATCTATAGCTTCATCTATATCGTTATAAACCTCATCTAGAAATTTTTGTCTTATCCTTTTCTGTATTCTGTTCATGTCAACTTCTGCACCAAGATATGTAGCTTCGCCCATAGTAGCTGCAAGTGGCTGTGCACCGCTCATACCACCCATACCACCAGACAGAACAAGCAGTCCTTTTAGGCTATTATTGTGCCCAATCTTTTTACCTGCCTCCATGAATGATTCATATGTTCCCTGTATAATACCTTGAGTACCTATATAGATCCATGACCCTGCAGTCATTTGTCCGTACATTATTAAACCTTTACGCTCAAGTTCATCAAAATAGGACCAGTCAGCCCATTTTGGAACTAGATTGGAATTTGCTATCAACACCCTTGGAGCATCTTTGTGTGTCGGGAACACAGCAACAGGTTTGCCAGACTGTATTAATAAGGTCTCTTCATCTGTAAGATTTTTTAGAGTTTCAATTATTTTATCAAAGCATGCCCAATCTCTCGCGGCCTTCCCTTTACCACCATAAACGATCAAGTTCTCTGGATCTTCTGCAACTTCTGGATCAAGATTATTCATCAACATTCTCATTGCTGCCTCTTGTATCCAACCTTTGCAAACAATATTGATACCTCTGGGAGCTCTTATGACTCTAGACAATCTTAACCTCCTCGAGGATCTTTTTGGACCTTACAATCTCTTTTGCTTTTCTGATGTCCTCTGAAACAACCCTATCTTCTCCTAAAGCTGGGATATGTTGTCTTACTACATCAATTACCCTACACAGTTCTTTTGATGGCTTTAGCGGTAACCTTTGTGTACAAGCCTCTACAGAAAGTAGCAATTCTGTTGCAATAACAGTTTCTACATTATCTATGATATTAAGTAGCTTTCTTGCTCCAGTAGCACCCATGCTAACGTGATCTTCTTTATCGTTACTTGTAGTAACATTGTCCACAGACGAAGGGTGAGAAAGAACCCTATTCTCGTTAAGTAGCGATGCTGCCGTATACTGTGCTATCATAAAACCACTGTTGATCCCACTGTGTTTTGAGAGGTATGGCGGGAGGCCTCCATTGAACGATGGAGTAAGCAATTTATCTATTCTCCTCTCGCTAATACAAGAAAGCTCTGTCATAGCTATCGCAGCAAAATCAAACGAAAGTGCTAACGGCTCTCCATGGAAGTTGCCACCGGAAATTATACTATCGTTAAATACAATAGGGTTGTCTGTAACAGAATTTATTTCTACCGACAGAACCTTCCTTAAGTAATTTATCGCATCACGTACAGCACCATGGACCTGAGGTACACACCGTAAAGAATAAGGATCCTGGACTCTACCACAATTTTTATGAGAGACAGATATTTCACTACCTTTAGAAAGTTTTGTTATATTAGAAGAAACAATTCTTTGACCTTCATGAGGACGAATGTCACTTATCCTTGTGTCAAAAGCAGCGTAAGTCCCGAGCATCGCATCAACGCTCATTGCAGCAACTATATCCGCATGTTTACATAAACTTTCTGCTTCTATTAGACCAATGCATCCAAGTGAAGCCATGAACTGCGTACCATTTATCAGAGCCAGACCTTCTTTTGCTTCAAGCTCAAGTATCTTTTCTCCAAGTTCTTTAATTACAGAAGCAGAATTTCTTTTTTCTCCTCTATAAAAAACCTCTCCTTCACCTATAAACGCCAGGGTCAAATGGGCCAAAGGAGCTAAATCACCACTAGCACCAACAGAACCTTTTTCTGGCACAAGAGGGATTATGTTGTTGTTTAAGAAAAAGATTATCGTTCTTATCACATCTTCTCTTACACCGCTATACCCATAGCTAAGGTTGTGTGCCCTTAATAACATCATAGCCCTCACAAACTGCTCGGATAGTAAATCGCCAGTTCCAGCAGAATGTGATCTTATAAGGTTAGCCTGCAGGTTCTTTAATTCATTATTATCTATTTTAACATCGCTCAAAGAACCAAAACCGGTATTTATACCGTAAACCGGCTTGTTTTCACCCAATATTTTTTCTACTAAAGACCTATTCTCCTTGATCCTTACTAATGCGCCCTTATCAACATCAACACAAACATCGCTACACAAGGCCGCTTTATAAACATCCTCCACCTTAATATCTTTTCCAATTATAAGCTTGCTCACTTTACACCCTTGATCAAAAGATTTTTTACGGCCATAGCTGGATCATCAGTACCAAAAACTGCATTACCGGCTACAAGTAGTTCTGCTCCGGCAGATACACATTCTCCTATATTATCCTCTGATATACCTCCATCAAGCTCTATTATGAACCTTGATTTTTTTAGATCCTTTATGGACCTTAATTCTCTTACCTTGTTCAGAGTGTCTTTTATAAGTTTTTGCCCACCAAAACCGGGCTCGACGCTCATGACAAGTATTAGATCAACGACATCATAAAGATGTTCTATTGATCTAAGGGGGGTATTTGGTTTTATAGATATTCCAGCCATAGCTCCATTTTTCTTTATCATTTTTATGATCTCGTCTGAATATTTATCTGACTCTATATGTATTGTAACTATATCAGAACCAGCTTTTATAAAATCAACTACATATTTGGCGGGGTCAGATATCATAAGATGAACATCAAGAGGAAGTTTGGTTATCTTTTTGATAGACTTAACTACCGGAGCACCAATAGTTATATTTGGTACAAAATGTCCGTCCATGACATCGACATGTAAATATCCAACTCCTTCTACTTCTACTTTTTTAATATCATCATAAAGCTTTGCAAAATTAGCAGAGAGTATAGATGGTGCTATTTTAAACATTATTCAAACCTCATTCCCTTTTTTAGTGCATAACCATTCAAAAAGCTTGATACGTCCATCTCTTTTTTACCAGAAGGTTTGACCTTTTCAACTAAAAGCAGCCCATTCCCTGTCATAACCGTAAAAAAGCCGTGTTTCTTGTCTACGTCTACAACAACTCCAGCATTCAGGTCAGATACAGCTCCGTCTAAATCAACAACACGGGCGTTAATGAACTTTATAGTATAGGAGCCTATCCTAGATTCTGCAATTGGCCACGGATATAGACCTCTGATCAAATTACAAATATCAAGAGCACTCATGGACCAATCAATGAATCTTTCTTCAGCATTAAGTTTTTGTGCATAGCTTGGCACAACAGCGATCTGTGATTGAGGAAGAGGTTTTATTTTCCCTTCAAGATAGTCACCTACATGTTCAATAAGTAGTTGGGTTCCTTCTTTAACAAGTTTCCATGATAATGTATCTGTATTATCACCATCGGCTATCATTATCTTTTTTTGGATCACAATATCTCCCGTATCCATTTCTTTGTTCAACTCCATTATAGTAACACCGGATTCTTTTTCGCCGTTCATTATAGCCCTTGCTACAGGAGCAGCCCCCCTGTATCTAGGTAAAAGAGAAAAATGTATATTTAATATTTTATTATTCAAATAATGTATAAAATAAGTTGGTATGTAACATCCGAAGGCAACAACTACTGCAAGATCTACACCACCAAGATCTTTGATATCTGAGAATAGTTTTTTATCGAACCGTTCGCTCTGTAATATTTTAATACCAAGTTTATCTGCCAGTTCTTTTACAGGAGGTGGTGTTAGAGAAAGACCCCTTCCACTTTTTCTGTCTGGCTGGGTCACCACACCCTTTATAGAAAAATTATTTTTATGGAGTTCCTTTAGTACAAATGCAGAAAGTTCAGGTGTTCCAAAAAAAACTATGTCCATTTTTAATACCTTTTTAAAACTATCTTATTAAAGTGCTTTGCCCTTCAATATTCTGTTCTTTACCATAGTTCTTTTTACCATCGGCAGCCTATCTATGAACAACTTCCCTTCAAGATGATCAAACTCGTGCTGAACTACAATTGCCAACATACCTTCCACCCAAACATGCTTCTTTTCAAAATTAGAGTCGTAAAATTCTAATTCTATTTTTTCCGACCTTTTTACCTCCTCAAATACTCCAGGAACGCTCAAACACCCCTCTTCATATACAATTTCACCTTCCTTAGACTTTATTACAGGATTCATAAAGACCATCAACGTACCAGGCTTTCTTTCAACAACATTACCTTCTTTATCCTTCTTAACCGTCTGTTCAAGATCTATTATGAACAATCGCTTTGTTACACCAACTTGTGGCGCGGCAAGACCTATTCCGTTGGATTCATAAAGTGTTTCTTGCATGTCTTTTACTAGCTGTAAGATCTCCTTACGCTCTTTGTCATCTTTTATGCTGATGTTCTTGGATTTTTCCCTTAAACGATTATTGGGGAATTTCAATATTTCCATTTATTACCTCGCTCTTCTACTATCGACTTTCTCCTTTATAAGCCTTTGGGCTAAAAAGTAAAACAATATTGCCATAAAGAAGCCAGCCAAAACATCAACAAAATAATGCTGTTTCACTGTTAGCGTAGAAATACTTATCAGTAGGGCCCAGAGCATAAAGACGGGAAGCAGATATCTTTTTTCCTTTATAAAACCAAAACCACCCAAAAAGGTCATACCTACATGAATACTTGGGCAGGCATTACCAGGGGTATCGGCCGAATGTAGTATTGTAAGCATCAAACCGTTTATACCTTCATATTTAATATCTGGTCTGGGATATGCCGTTGGTAGCAAGAAGAATATTAACATAGCAAACATTAACATACCTATTTGCGCATAAAATACCTTGTTCATGTTTTCTTTATCTTGTAACAGTATGAATACAACAGCGATAAAAATATAATCTGAGATATAGAACCATATTGTCCAGTCCATGAACGGTATTTGTTGTTCAAAAGGCCAAAGCTCCAAATACATAGGTGTAAAAAATATTAAATGATTTGGGGTCATGTAGAACACCAAAAAAGCTATTATCCCCAAGAGGCCTACCCAGGGTTTTTGTTTTGAACTAAAAAATGGTAACTTCATAAGCAAACATCCTACCAAATTCGATAGTTTTAAGGTATATATAAATACAAATGGCTAAAAAGAACAGAAATAAAAATGGCCAGGCTGTTGTGGAATACGTTCTTGTCCTTTCAATAATGGTAATAATAATAATGTGGGGTTTAGGCTATATAAAATGTGCCCTTCATACCATGTGGGTCAAAACCGCTTGCGATATAATAGAACCATACCCTTACAGTGACTCTCCACAACAGCAGAATTATTGCCAGCCCGTAAAGCAGTGCTTTAATCTGTAACCTTAGCGTTTTTTGGTCAAGATCCTGTAGCACAAAAAACCTAATATAAAAAAAGACGCTATGAACAAAAGACTCCTAAAAAGATTATTGTACCTTTTTTGGGTATTGATCACGAACTTTTGGACATTGTCTGGAGAGGTCCCTACAACTTCCTGCATTTCTGTCATCGTAAGTGAACCTGTCGGAGCAGAAGCGGCGTTAGCTTGACCATACTGTTTTGGAGATTCTTGTCTCTCCTTGGTACCAGAGAACACTATATTATAATTCTCTGTACCCGATCTCCTTTTTACAGAATATTTAACAAAGAACTCCCTTTTGGATCCAGGGTCTACATCCATTGAGTCTGTAAAAGCATAAATCCTTACTGAAATCTCACCATCACCCTCTCCGATCACATCAAGAGGTATATAGTGTTCCTGTCTTATAGAAACATCTGCTTTGCCTGTAAGTACTTGACTACCTTCACTCAGCCCAAGGGCCTCACCGTAGGAATCAACCATCAATTTATATTTAGCTTCATTTTTTTCTGCTGCAACCCCAACAACAAGAGCATTCTTGCCATCTGTGTTATCCGATGTTTTTAAGCTTAAGACAGCGTTAAAAGAGTTTGCTTGAGCAAAAAGTTCACAGGACAATAAAATAGCTAAAAATGGGACCGTATATCTATTCAAATATTTCATCTACTACCTCTCTTATATTTTTTACCTTCATTACATTAAGCTTACTTTGCAGAACTTCGTGTTTTTTACTATCGTTATCAGGGATCATGATGTGCTTAAAACCTACACGCTCTGCCTCATATATCCTCTCGCTCATTCTCGGTATTTTCCTTATCTCACCTGTAAGACCAACTTCACCTATAAAAATAACATCATTCTTTAGTTTGCGACCCAAGTAGCTTGATGCTATCGAGACCATTACAGCCAGATCTAATGAAGGCTCTTGCGTCTTAAGGCCACCTACTACGTTAACAAAAAGATCAAGGTTAGAAAAATTATAATGAAAATATTTTTCCATTATGGCTAGAAGCATCGCAACTCTGTTAGCCTCGTAACCAACAACTGTCCTTCTTGGCATAGCTATATATGCCGTTGATAAAAGGGATTGCACTTCTAGCAGTATGGGCCTACTACCTGTTATTATGCTTCCCACTACAGAACCAGCACTTGCATTATCACGACCAGATAAAAAGAATGAAGAAGGGTTGTCTACATCATCCAACCCGTTAGAACTCATTTCGAATATCCCTATTTCATTACTGGGACCGAACCTGTTCTTAAGCGTCCTTAATATCCTGTAATTTATATTTTCATCGCCTTCAAAATAGATAACTGCGTCTACCATGTGCTCTATCAATTTAGGTCCTGCTATTGCGCCATCTTTTGTAACATGTCCTATCAAGAACGAGGATATATCCTTCGATTTTGCTAATTCTACCAATTCAGCAACAGTTTGTCTCAGTTGAGAGAAACTACCCATTGGGGACTTTAGATCTTCGTCATATATGGCTTGTATGGAATCTATTATTAAAATATTTGGTTCTATCTCTTCTATTGTATTCAACACCCTATTAAGATTGGTCTCTGAGGCTATAAGAATACTGTCTGTTTTAACATCTAGGCGCTCAGCTCTAAGTTTTATCTGCTCAAGGGACTCTTCACCTGTAACATATAATACGGTGTTCTTTGGGTCTCTACAAACACGGTCAGCAAGTTCCAAAAGCAGCGTTGATTTTCCAATACCAGGCTCTCCTCCGATGAGAACAGATGCCCCCCTTACTATCCCGCCACCCAAGACACGATCTAGTTCTTTACTACCTGTTGATATCCTTGGTGTCTCAAAGGAGCCTATCTGATTAAGCATAATAACATCACAAGCCTTGCTGCGTTTTCTCGCAGGGCTTTTATCGTTAACGATCTCCACTATAGTATTCCACTCTCCACATTGAAAACACTTACCTTCCCATTTTGTGAATTGCTGGCCACAACCCTGGCATTCGTAGGATATCTTGTTTTTTGACATTGCTACTGTATATCACACTGTTACGTGTTATAAAAGGTCTTATGAAAAAGGACAGCCTCAAAATATCCGAAATATTCTATAGCTTTCAGGGAGAGAGCTCTTTGATGGGTAGGCCCACTTTATTTATAAGGTTACATGGATGTAATCTTAAGTGTAAGATATGCGACACAAAATACTCTACTGCAACAAAATACAGAGCCGTACACCTTAGCAAAATAAAACAGATGGTGTCCAACTTTAAACCAAAATATATCTGTATAACCGGTGGAGAACCACTATTACAGCTAAGTCCGCTTAATACACTAATAAAAGACCTGCTCAAACTCAAGATCAACGTTTCTATAGAAACCAACGGTTCTCTCTCTATAAAAACAATATCCAAGAACATAAAAAGGGTAATAGATGTCAAAACACCTTCAACTGGCTTTAGCCAAAGTTTTAATAAAGACAACCTAATTCACCTAACTAAAAATGATGAGATCAAGTTTGTTATTTCAGATAAAAGAGATTTTGATTTTGCACAAAACTTCATAAGAAGGAACAGCCTTGTAGAAACTGGATGCCTAATCTTAATGTCACCTAATCTATCGAAAAAAAGATTGGCAAACGAATTGATCACGTGGATATTGGAAAGCAAACAAAATTATATATTCCAGCCACAGCTTCATAAAATAATCAAAGAAAAACCGTTTTATCTAATTAAAAGAGCTTAGTTCCGCTAAAAGATCGTTATACTTATGTAGTAACAGATCAAAGTCTTTGTCTTCAAGTTGCTCTTTTAACAACCTGTCCTCTACAGATCTTATTGAACTGATCAATGTTTGTTTATTAAGATCGGAAGACATGGTTATCCTTTCTGCAGATATTACAACTGTATCACCACCTGATATTTGTATGAATCCCTTATAGACTATTAGAGGGGGGTCATTATCAAGCCTTAAACAACCCGTTCCCAGAAGGGAGATTATATCAATGTGGCCAGGTAGAACAGTGATCTCTCAATTTACAGAAGGGACCCTCAAGACGCTGACCATCCTGTTGGAAATTAACTGGCCTAAGGGGGACACTATATCAACTTTAAGCGCTTCCATCTTCCCTCATTTTCCTAGCTTTCTCTACAGCCTCTTCTATTGTGCCAACCAGCCAGAATGCTTGCTCAGGTAGATCATCATGCTTACCATCACAAATTTCCTTAAATCCCTTTATAGTATCCTCGATCTTTACATATCTTCCTGGCAAACCATTAAATTGTTCTGCTACGAAAAAAGGCTGTGACAGGAATCTCTGTATCCTTCGTGCTCTATTAACAGATATTTTGTCTTCTTCACTGAGCTCATCTATGCCAAGGATAGCGATAATATCTTGAAGGTCCTTATATCTTTGTAATATCCTTTTGACGTTCTGCGCCACATCATAGTGTTCTTGACCTACAAATTCAGGAGACAAGATTGTGGAACTTGAGGTCAACGGGTCAACGGCAGGATATATACCAAGATCAGAGATCGCCCTTGAAAGCTCAGTTGTTGCGTCTAAGTGAGCAAATGTAGTTGCAGGAGCAGGATCAGTATAATCATCAGCAGGGACATATATTGCTTGTATAGAAGTAATGGAACCCTTGTTGGTTGAAGTTATTCTTTCTTGCAACTCGCCCATTTCTGTTCCGAGTGTTGGCTGGTAGCCGACTGCCGAAGGAATTCTACCTAAAAGGGCTGAAACTTCTGATCCGGCCTGGGTGAACCTGAATATATTATCGATGAACAACAAGACGTCCTGGTTCTCTTCATCTCTGAAATATTCAGCCACTGCAAGTGCAGAAAGACCTACTCTTGCTCTTGCTCCTGGTGGTTCATTCATCTGACCATAGATAAGTGCCGTCTTGTCTATAACACCAGATTGTTTCATTTCTAGCCAAAGATCATTTCCTTCTCTTGTTCTTTCTCCAACCCCACCGAAAACAGAAAAGCCTCCATGTTCAGTTGCAATATTGTGGATTAACTCCATTATTACTACGGTCTTTCCAACACCGGCTCCTCCGAACAGACCGATCTTCCCACCCTTCTTATAAGGCTCTATAAGGTCTATGACCTTTATTCCAGTATGCAGCACCTCCACCTTAACGTTCTGGTCCTGTAGTTTTGGTGCCTCCCTGTGTATAGGATAATGTTTTTCTGTCTTTATATCACCACATTCGTCAACGGGTTCACCAATAACATTTATTATCCTTCCTAGAACTTGTCTGCCAACAGGTACCTTAATAACATCCGCGGTATCCAACACGGGCATACCCCTTGTAAGCCCTTCTGTCGCATCCATAGATATTGCTCTTACAGTGTTGTCACCAAGATGTTGCGCAACTTCAAGCACCAAATTCCATTCTTCATTGGATATTGAAGGATTAGAAACCTTTAGCGCCCCATAGATCTTTGGTAGTTTGCCTGACGGAAACACAACGTCGACAACAGGGCCTATTACCTGTTTAATTTTTCCATCTGCTGTCACACCTTTTGTTTGAACCATTTCAATCCTCCTCTATCCTCGTTCTAACGCTTCTTTACCACCAACTATTTCCATCAATTCTGTAGTAATAGCAGATTGTCTTTGACGGTTATATACAACGGACAACCTCTTTATCATGTCATCCGAATTCTTGGTCGCATTCTCCATGGCCGTCATTCTGGCGCCATGCTCACTGGCAAGACCTTCCAAGACTATTCTTAGTGCCTCTACTTTTACATATTTCGGCAATAGTTCATCTAAAACATTTTGTTTGCTTGGTTCATATATAAAACTATCTAACTCTGATGACTCTTCTTCATATTCGGGTGTAATTATTGGGAAGAGCCTTTGGACAGTTATCCTTTGGCTCATGGCCGACTTAAATTCATTATATATAACCACGAGAGCATCAAAATCACCTTGTATATAGTTCTCGATTATCCTGTCACCAAAATATGAAATGTTCTGGTAGCTTGGACTCTCATCGACCCTGTAGTTGTCACCTATATTTGAATATCTTTTATTGAAATACTCATAAGCTTTCTTCCCAATAAAATCCATAACGCAATTATCTTGATTTAGACCTGCTTCCTTAATGTAGCTCTCTGCTTTCTTTATTATATTGGAGTTATAAGAACCACAAAGTCCCCTATCCGACGACATAACAACAAGCCGTGTTTTCTTTATCTCTCTTCGAGACAAAAGAGGGTGCTCATAATCATCCGTTCTGTCTTTAAGTGTGTTTATTAGGCCTATCAATTTGTATGCATAAGGTCTAAGAGAAAGAAGTGCGTCTTGGCTTTTTCTAAGCTTGGATGCCGAAACCATCTTCATGGCCTTGGTTATCTGCCTAGTGCTCTTCACACTCTGTATCCTTTTTCTTAAATCTTTCAAAGAAGCCATTTATAGAACTCCAAACCTACTTGACCGTACCTAAAAAACTACTGGTAAATTCTTCAAGTGCAGAATTTAAGGAGTTTTTGATATTGTCGTCTATGATCTTTTTTTGTTTTACTTCCTCTAGAAGCGACTTGTATTTAGAATCCATAAAACTATTAACACGTTTCTCATATTCACCTATCTTATCTAGAGAACAGTTATCAAGATACCCGTTGATAGTCGCATAAATAATCAATATCTGCTTTTCAACGGGTATAGGTTCATATTGTTTTTGTCTCAAAATGGACATAAGTCTTATGCCTCTTTCCAACTGCTTCTTGGTAGCCTTATCAAGGTCCGAGCCGAACTGAGAAAAAGCTGCTAGTTCTCTATATTGAGCAAGGGTCAGTCTTAACATACCGGCAACCTGCTTCATCGCTTTTATCTGTGCATTACCTCCGACCCTAGAAACAGATATACCAGGATTAACCGCGGGTTTTTGTCCTGAGTTGAACAGATCCGTCTCCAGATATATTTGTCCATCAGTTATGGAAATAACGTTTGTAGGTATATAAGCAGATACATCACCTGCCTGTGTCTCAATTATAGGAAGAGCAGTAAGACTACCTCCTCCTTTTTCATCACTCATCTTTGCTGCTCTCTCAAGAAGCCTCGAGTGACAATAGAAAATATCTCCGGGATACGCTTCTCTTCCTGGTGGTCTTCTTAAAAGTAAAGATAACTGTCTATATGCCTGTGCTTGTTTTGTAAGATCATCAAAAATGACAAGGGCATGCATCCCGTTATCCCTATAATACTCACCCATTGTACAGCCAGAATATGGAGCAAGATACTGTAATGGAGCCGGTTGAGAAGCTGTAGCACTGACTATAGTCGTATATTCCAAAGCATTATGTTCCTTTAATTTTTCTATTACTGACGCTACTGTGGATTGTTTTTGTCCAATAGCAACATAAATACAGTGAACGTTCTGACCTTTTTGATTTATTATAGTATCTATTGCGATAGCTGTTTTACCAGTCTTTCTATCTCCGATAATAAGTTCTCTTTGGCCCCTTCCTATAGGGATCATGGAATCTATTGCCTTTATACCTGTCTGTAAGGGCTCCTTTACCGGTTGCCTATATATGATCCCGGGGGCTTTTAATTCTATTCTCCTGTTCTGTGTAGATTTTATTGGGCCTTTGCCGTCTATAGGAAACCCTAGTGGGTCTACCACCCTACCAAGCAGTTCTTTACCAACTGGGACCTCCATTATTTTACCAGTTCTCCTTACGGTATCACCTTCATTCACTGCATCTGCTTCACCAAAAATAACCACACCAACGGTATTCTCTTCAAGATTTAGCACCATGCCATATACATCATCAGAAAAACTTACAAGCTCTCCGGTCATTGCATTATCAAGACCATATATTTTGGCAACACCATCACCAACACTCAGCACAACCCCAGACTCATAAACATCGATCTTTTTACTAAATCGACTTATTTCATCTTTTATCAATCTGCTAATCTCATCTGCTCTTAACTGTTCCATGTTTTTATCCCCTAATTAACTTTTTTTCTATTTCTCTAAGATGTGAGTCGAAAGAATATTCTAATCCATAAGATCCTATGTTGGCAGAAAACCCGGCGACAAGATCTTTATCTTCTACAAATTCTGCTTCAATTTTTTTATTAATCATGCCCTCTATAGACCTTAAGATCTTGGTTCTATTTTCTGTATCCGGCATTTTTGATACCTTGATCTTGCCCCTTGCGACCCCTTTATCCTCATCAACCATATTTCCATATGTTTCAAATATGTCATTTATATAATTAAACCTGTCTTTATCTAGGAGTAAAAGCATAAAATTGAGCAGAACAGTATCAACGATATTCAAAAAAACACTTGATACTATACCTTTTTTGCCCTCTAACTCTACTATTGGTGATGATAAAACATAATATAGCGCTTTGTTTTCCTGCTCCAATATAATGCTAGCTTTCCTAATATCTTCACATAGCTTTTCGACCACCGAACGCTCCTTAGCTGCACTCAATAGAGCTCTTGCATAAACCAAAGAGACTTTCGAATTACTGTTGCCCATTTTTATATCCTGTCCCCTTGGTTACTTGAAAAGTAATCTTTCATATAAAGTTCATCATACTCTTTAGAACCAGCATGCTCTTTGACAGAGTTTTTTGTTTTAACAACAACTGAATGAACAAAGTTAATTATCTTTTCATTCTTTGCTTTTATAACTTCCTCCATAATCATGTCCTTTGAGCTAATAAGCATATTGTTCGAATAATTTTTAGCATTCGTTATTATCACTCGAGCTTCATCTTTAGCTTGTTTAGCGGCCCTGTCTATGTGAGCAGCACCATCCTTTTCAATATCTAGTAGCTTACCTTTAATTTCCTCTAATCTGTTGAATGCACCATCGTAGTAAGACTTAGAACTGGTACTGTCCTTTATGAAAGCTATTTTTCTTTCTCCCAAAAATTTTGATACAGGTCTTCTTAGGAATATGATCAAGAGCAAGGCGAATATAATAAAATTTATAGTAAAATATACGATCTGCATAGACGTCAAGCTCCTAATAATTTATTAACAATAAGGGTCTCTATCTCTGGTGCAGCGTTGCCAAGCTCTATGGATAATTTTTCGGCTTCTTTTTCAATATCCTGCCTTTTGTTCTTTAAATATTCACTTGACTTACCCTCTGCATCTTCAATTATCTTTACTGCCTCTGCTCGAGCTTCTGAAATTATTTCATCAGAGGCAGAAACAGCCCTAAGCTCATATTCTCTCCATTTTGCCTTATAGTTAACTAAGGTCTTATCGTACTCCAAAAGCATCGTGTCTGCAGACCTTCTGATTCCGTCAACCTTATGTGATCTAACTAAAAGTATTGTAAGCACCGGCTTAAACAGGAACCTTGATAAAAAAAGATAACAGATAAACACCAACATTAGCTGTATAAAGAAAGTATGATCAATGCCAAGCTGAGACATTATTGATTGAAGAAGTTCCATAGCGTCTATTTGAATACCAGACGCCAGGCCTTTTTTCAAGATATAACATCATATTTTCTGAGCTTGCTATAGAGCGTGGACCTTGGTATGCCAAGAGCCTTGCTCGTATGCGAGATATTGTAATCATACCTCATATACGCTTCCTGGATCAGTGCCTTTTCCATATCTTCAAGTGTCATTTTCTGGGTAGCTTCAGTGCTTAGTTGTTTGTTCACCCCCAACATCTCCCAAGTAATATTTTTCTCTCCATACAGGCTCTTTATTTTGGCCCTTTCGACGGCATTCTTAAGCTCCCTTACATTCCCCGGCCAATCATGCTTCATTAAACCATCCATCGCTCCCTTGGAGAACCTGTATGTAGTTCCGCTAAAATACTTAATTAGAGCTTCAATATCTTCTGGCCTATCCCTTAGTGGAGGAATATTAACCGTAAAACCTTCTATTCTAAAAAACAGATCTTTCCTAAACTTGGCCTCTTTTACAAGCTCAGGCAGTATCCTGTTGGTTGCAAGTACAAGCTTTGCTTTATGAGAGAAACAAACATCGCTACCAACCGGCTTTACCTCTTTATATTCTATAGCTCTTAAAAGTTTTACCTGTCCTTTAGTGCTCATTTCTCCTATTTCATCAAGGAACAGGAGCCCGTCACCAGCCTCTAAAAAAGCACCCTTTCTATCACCGATAGCATCTGTAAAAGAACCTTTTTTGTGACCAAACAACTCACTCTCCAACAAAGAGTCTGTCATAGCACCGCAATTAACACAGATACCGTCTGGCTTATTACTCACCTGTCTTATTAGCCTGAACAGCATCTCCTTTCCAGTTCCACTTTCACCACAAAGACAAATAACATCCGCCGTAGCCGTGTAAAGAATGCTCCATGCAACAGCTTCTAACATGTTGGGACTCTTGGCAACCAGACCTTTAACATCAACCACAATACCCTCTACGTCCATCTTCAAATAATCACCTTCATTTTTCAAAACCTTAAAAGAAATACTCATGTTCTAAAACCTCCATTAAATTTTATATGAATTATTAATAGCAAATATCGGACCAAATTTTGGCCTCTGTGATTACAGGTATTTATGAATTAGGAACAGCAGAATGTAACACTTATGATGCACTAGATGCATCACTTTTGATGCATTAGATATTTTTTATATTGTTGATTACAGAAACAAATACATTATCTGAATTAAGTGTGTTCTCGTCGACAATACTTGCTTTTAAAATTATACCTGTTTCTATGTTCTTAAAAAGGTTGCCTTTGACATATAGGTCGGAGGAATCTTTTAAGAGCAATGCATTACCGAGAGTATTAAATATACATCCAGTTACACTTACGCTAGAAGACTCATTGATCATCAAACGATCTACTTTTATATTTCTGACCATTACGTTCTTTGATCTATGTATCAAGAGCTTGTTTATTTCAGAATAGGCATCGACTATAACGTTACCAGCATCCCTTATTACAAAGCGTTGTGTTTTCTTGGAAGGGGCAAGACCTATCACCAACTGTCTTTCTTTGTTCGGATCAAGGATTATCTTATCTAGTTCTTCCTGGCTATGGGCTACTCTTTCAGCACCCATCATGAGCCTTAATTCCCTAACTGAATACAATAAATTGGTGCGCAAATTAAGAAGCTGTCTGATGATATCATTTGATATTGCAACAGAACTTGCGTTCTGTTCACTTGACAATACAACCATGCCACAAACTTCGGCTTTTTTATTGAACAAAGGGGCTCCGCTAAAACCACTTCTAAGATAAATGGGGATCCTTTTTATATTATCAGAAGCATCGTCTTCGATTTCATCCTCAACACTAACAACCCCTAGTTTGCCATTATTGTAACCGGCAATATCAAAACCGCCAAAACACTCGGATCCCAAAGGCCAAGTCTGATCGCTGATCTCATCAGAATAAAGTGCCAGCACATCGTTAAGTTCATCATAAGCAGCAATCTTTAAATAAATATTTTTGGTTTCGCCAATTATTTTTATCCTTGATGCTTCTAGTAACCTTGAGTTTAGTAGATGAAAGCTAGTAAGCACATATGATCTAGCCCCTTGTTCCAATTTCACATAAAAACCCGTACCCTTAGAAATTACTTTACCGTCCTGATCCTCTATACCAAGTTGATAAACTCCATCAAAAGACTGTGAAAACAAGGGACTACAAAAAAGAAGACTCAAAAGCATCAATATTGTTAAGCTCCTTGTCATAATTCCCTTATCGGAATTTTGCTTGTTATCTTTAATAAAAAGATATAAATACTCACTGCTATGGCATGGGAATATTCTGACAAAACAAAGCAGTTGTTTTTAGATGCGGTAAATCACAGTAAAAACGCACACATAGGGGAGATTATAAACCCTGACGGCGAAAGCATGCACGGTTCACTGGTCTGCGGAGATGCCATAAGATTGACCTTTAGGGTTGAAAAGGATGATAAAAACCCGGAAAACGACATCATTACCGAAATGAAATATCTGACCTTTGGGTGCACATCTGCGATAGCTGCGAGCGAAGCTATTTGTATAATAATAGAACAAGGAAAGTTCACGCCAATAAAGGCATTATCCCTTACAAAAAATGATGTAGTTAAGTTCTTGGGAGGGTTACCGGTACAGAAGATCCATTGCTCCATAATGAGCATAGAAGCACTCTATGGTGCTGTATATGATTGGGCAAAAAAGAGGGGATTGGATTTAAAAAAGATCGGAGTAAGCACTGAGTGTTTGACCCATGAAGAAGATAATGATCAAAGAATAGTTTGTCGCTGTATGGGGTTATCAAAAGGTTACATAAAAGATCAGATAAAAGACCTCGGACTAAAAACAGTTGAAGACGTTACTAATACGATCAAGGCTGGAAGTGTTTGTGGTAGCTGTATAGACGAACCTGGTGGAATAAAAGATATCTTAAAAGAACTCAACTCTGTTGGTGCGACTATATCACAAAAGTCTGTAAGCGTTACTGAAGAAAAAACACCTTATCAGGTCGCAAAAGAAATAGAAAGCGTCCTTATCAAGGATGTTATCCCAGTTTTAGAAAGGGATGGAGGCGGACTCGAGATCGTAGATATAAGAGGTTATGAGTTATATTTTAGATTACGCGGAGCATGTAAGACCTGCCACGCATCCAATAATACAATTGAATATACCGTGCAAAAGATTCTTCGTGATAAAGTTAGCGACAAAGTAAAAGTAATAGACGTTGGATAAAAACATGACAACAAAACAGATCTATCTTGATTATAACGCAACAACTCCGATAGACCCAAGGGTACTTGAAGTAATGATGCCTTACCTCAAAGACCGTTACGAGAATCCCAGCAGCAAATATAGATCTGCAATGGATGTGGCTCTGGAAGTAGAAAAAGCAAGAATGATAATAACGAATTGTCTTGGTGCAAAACATAATGACGAAATAATATTCACGGGTTCCGCAACTGAAAGTATAAATCACGCTATTAGGGGAACCATGAAGACGTTCCCGGATAAAAAACACATAATAACGACGGCTGTTGAACATCCTGCGGTATTAGAAACCTGCAAGGACCTTGAAAGAGACGGATATAAGATTACCTTCTTACCTGTTAACAACAAAGGAGAGCTCTCGATCGAAGAATTCAAAGAAGCCCTGTCGTCAGACACCGGAATAATAAGCATCATGCACGCAAACAACGAGACTGGGATTGTGTTCCCCATAGGTGAACTAGCAAAGATCGCAAAAGATAAATATCCAGATATAGTTTTTCACACCGATGCAACTCAAAGCATAGGTAAAATAGACATCAACATCTACAGCGATGAATATAATGCAATAGATCTTCTATCCATGAGTGGGCACAAGGTATATGCTCCAAAAGGGATCGGCATACTTTTTTCCAGAAAAGGTGCTAGGCTACGAAAATTCATAACTGGTGGTCACCACGAGTTCAATAAACGTGGTGGTACCCTGAACGTACCATTCATCATAGGTCTTGCTAAAGCCTTTGAGCTACTAAAAGAGGAGTTGGGCTCGGGGAAACAGCAAAAACTAGGGGAATTAAGAACATACCTTGAGAACAGCCTTAAAGCAAAAATACCTTATATGAGCATAAATGGTTACGGTGCTGAAAGACTTTCCAATACCACAAATATGTCTTTTGATTGCATAGAGGGTGAATCTATACTCTTTCAGCTTGATAAAGACGGTTTTTGTATCTCTTCTGGCTCTGCATGTACCTCGGGGTCACTTGAACCGAGTCATGTTTTGAGAGCAATGCACGTACCTATAACGTCAGCACACAGTAGTTTAAGGGTAAGTTTAGGAAGATACACGGTAAAAGAAGACGTCGATTCACTTATAAAGGCATTACCTTCGGTAATAGCAACTTTAAGGGAGATATCTCCTTTTTGGGATAAAACACATAATAAACCAAATGAACTTGCTACTAAATACTCCTGCAGTATTTAGATAAAACTTTTCACAGCATCATCCTCGTTATCAAAGATAAAACTGCTATCGCTATGTTCGTTATACTTCATTATTTTTTTAAAACTTGAATCAACTCCGCAATATTTGAGGTTCAGGTGTTTAGTTCGTAATTCTTTCATGCCAGCAACAAATTCAGTAAGGCCAGTGCTGCCAAAAAAATCCAATTTGTACATGTTTATAATAACCCTTTTGTTCACCCTTATCTTTTCATTACTCAAAAATGCATCAATGCCTTTTTTAAACCTATCAAGGCTCTCGTAGTCCATAACCCCACTAAGGTCTATTAATGTAACGCCACCTTTTTCCCTTAACTCAACTCTCATATTATGCTCTTCCTTTAATACAATTATAAAGTAATATAGACCAAGAATGAACAAAATTTTGTACATTGTAGCAACCCCAATCGGTAATCTTGGAGACATATCCTCAAGGGCCGTGGAAACCCTTGCAAATGTTGATTATATACTCGCTGAAGATACAAGAAGGTCACAAAATCTACTGAACCATTTAGGTATAAGAACACCTTGTATATCCTTGCATAAGTTCAATGAAAAAGAACGCTTGAAAAAGATAACCGAACTATTTGATCAAGGCTTTAAGTTAGCTATCATATCTGATGCAGGTACACCTGCTATATCTGACCCAGGTTCAATAATAGTTGAATACTCTCTAGATAATCAGATTAAAGTGGTACCAATACCAGGTCCATCTGCCTTTACTGCTCTTTTGTCTGTTTCGGGTATTCATGATCAACCAGTGACATTCATGGGGTTCCTTCCTCATAAGAGAACAGAAAGGCGTAAAAAGCTCGTCTCTATGATTTCAAGAATAGAGCCCCCCCATGCGCTGGTTTTTTTTGAGTCACCTCAAAGAATAAAAGACACGCTTGAGTTAATCTCTGAACTAATACCTGATACTACTGTTGTACTAGGAAGGGAGTTAACTAAGATATATGAAGAGGTATTAAAATTTAAAGCCAAGGACTTTCCCAGGGAACTTAAGGAAAAAGGAGAATTTTGCATACTTACATACATAGATAAAAAATTCAATGATAACAATAAGGAGGCTGATTTTAACAATAGATCTAGTGAACCAAGAAAGATAGCGGCAATACTAGCTAATTACTTGAAAATAAAGCCAAAAGAGGCATACAACATGCTTGTTGAACTCAAAGAAAAGGTAAATAATAAATCATAACAGATAGTTATACCATTAACCCATCTGGGTGCTACCCTCAAAAATTACACCCTGTTCCATAGAAATCACTGGTGCTGTAAGGTTACCTTTAATAATGGCTGGTTTAAAGATCTCTATCCTACTTTTTGCAGAAATATCCCCAACAACTCTCCCACTAACCACCACGACATCTGCTTGAATATCTGCTTTAACCAAGGCGGTATCTTCTATTATAAGTACATCATTAGTAAATATCTCACCATCAAACTTTCCACCAAGCCTTACAAGACCCTCAAAAGCTAAAGTTCCTTTAAATTCACACCCATCTTGTATTATGGCCGAAACATTTTCACTAAGTCTTATATAATGTTCCTTACTCTTCATCAGCCCCTCTCTTATTCAAACAGTATGTTAAGGATCCTTTCAAAATCATCCTTATTAAAGTATTCTATTACAAAACTTCCTTTTTCATATTTTCCTTTTACACAAACCTTGGTTTTAAACTTTTCCCTAAGGCTATCCTCTATGGATGAAAACAGGTTAGAATCTTCTTCCTTATTGTTTTTATTGGTCTTTTTTTCATTTAGAAGCTTATTAACCAAGTTTTCCGTTTCTCTTACCGAGAGTCCTTTTTTTAATATTTCTGATACTACTTTTTTAATCTTTTCTTCTGATTCTAAACTACAAAGGACTTTAGCATGACCTGTGCTTAGATCCCCTTTCACTATGTAGTCTTGTGTATAAACAGGTAGTTTTAATAATCTTAGATAGTTAGCTATGGAACTTCTTTCTTTTCCGACCCTTTTAGAAAGTTCTTCTTGTGTAATATTATACTCTTCCATTAAC
>CAYVOB010000011.1:0-20690 GCA_964452945.1 uncultured Bdellovibrionales bacterium | reverse complement strand
TTCGTGAAGGTGGTAGGACCGTTGGCGCAGGCGTTGTAAGCGAAATAATAAAGTAATGGAGTCAAGTAAATGAACGAAACAGGAAAGATCAGGATAAAACTTAGAGCTTTTGACTACAAACTTTTGGATCAGTCCACAAAGGAAATAGTCGACACGGCAAAAAGGACAGGAGCTAAAATAGCAGGTCCTATACCACTGCCCGTCGAGATCCAAAGGTATACGGTACTGAGATCACCTCACATGAACAAGAAGTCCAGAGAGCAGTTCGAAATAAGGACACATAAAAGACTTTTGGACATACTTGAGCCAACACAACAGACAGTTGATGCTCTGATGAAGTTGGATCTTTCTGCAGGTATCGATGTAGAGATAAGATTATAAGTTTATAAACGAAGGAGAAATTAGGTGAAGGTAACAGTTTACAACAATACTAAGAAAAAAATAGAAGAGCTGGATCTTAACGACAGCATCTTTGGTGTAGAGGTCAATGTTCCTCTTCTTAACCAGGTAGTTCTTGCACAGAACGCCAACACAAGGCAGGGTGGAGCTTCAACCAAGACAAGGAGCGACATCAGCGGAAGTACAAGGAAACTTGGTAAACAGAAAGGTTCAGGAGGAGCACGTCCAGGTAGTATTAAATCGCCTCTAAGGTACGGCGGTGGAACTGTGTTCGGTCCTCACCCAAGGGATTTTGGCAGGAAGATAAACAAGAAAATGTTCAAGGGCGCACTACGTTCTGTCCTAAGCGACAGGGCAAAGTCAGGTGCTCTTTATATCGTTGATGATCTTAAACTTACTGAAGCTAAGACAAAGAACATTAGCGGCATGTTGAAGAAGTTCGAGATAAAGAAGTGCCTCATCGTGGATGTTGATAATGATAAGCTTACATTGGCTACAAGAAATATCTATGGCGTTAAAACAGTCTCCCCCGAGCAGATAACACCTTACGATGTATTAAAATACGAGAACCTTATGATAAGTAAGGCTGCTTTGGAGAGAGTTCAGAACTACGTAGCGTAGTAATAAACCAGGAGAAATGGATATGGATAGGATGTATGAAATTATAAAAAGACCTTTGATGACAGAAAAAAGCACAGGTATTGGCGAAAAGCAGAATGCTTATGTTTTTGAGGTTTTAAAGGATGCAGATAAGGTAGAGATAAGACAGGCTGTTGAAAAACTGTTCGATGTAAAGGTCGCGGATATTAACACCATGGTAATGCATGGCAAATTAAAAAGGGTCGGTGGAAGACATATAGGCAGAAGATCGAAATGGAAAAAAGCCATAGTTACATTGAAAGAAGGTTACAAGATCCAGATAATTGAGGGTGTGTAGAGGAGGAATGACACAAAATGGGAATTAAAAGTTTTAAACCAACAACACCAAGCCGTAGAACTCTGACAGTTTCAGATTTCTCCGATATAACTACAAGTAAGCCGTCCGTTAAAAAGTTGCTTACCACAAAGGTTAAACAGGGTGGAAGGAACAATCAGGGTCGTGTTACAGTAAGGTGGGTCGGCGGTGGACACAAAAGGAAGATCAGAAAGATCGATTTCAAGAGAGATAAGAACAATATTCCTGCTACAGTAGCTGCGTTGGAATACGATCCGAACAGAACTGCAAGGCTTGCTCTGCTTAACTACGCTGATGGAGAAAAGAGATATATAGTTGCTCCGGATGGGTTAAAAGTTGGTGATGTGATATTAGCGTCGGATAATGCAGAAATAAAAACAGGTAATTGTCTTACTTTAAAGAATATCCCTGTCGGTACTCTTGTACACAACGTGGAATTGAGACCAGGAAAAGGTGCCCAGATGGCAAGGTCCGCTGGTTCTTTTGCGCAGGTCCTTGGTAAGGAAGAAGAATATGCACAGCTAAGGCTGAGGAGCGGAGAGGTAAGAAAGGTGCTCCTTACATGCAAAGCCACAATAGGCCAGGTAGGTAATCTCGAGCATGAGAACATCTCTTTAGGTAAAGCCGGAAGGAACAGATGGAAAGGTATACGTCCTAGAGTTAGAGGCGTTTCTATGAACCCTGTTGACCACCCACACGGTGGTGGAGAAGGAAGAACCTCTGGTGGACGTCCAAGTGTTACTCCTTGGGGTAAGCCAACAAAGGGTCACAAGACAAGGAATAATAAGAGAACACAAAAATATGTAATTAGGGACCGCCATAAGGCGTAAGGGAGGAAAAGACTTTGGCTAGATCATTAAAAAAAGGACCTTTTATCGACGATCATTTGATGAAGAAGGTCGATAACGCTCAGACAACTGGTAGCAAACAGGTAATAAAGACCTGGTCCAGAAGATCGACTGTTTTTCCTGAGATGGTAGGTCTTACAATAGCCGTACATAACGGCAAAAAGTTCGTTCCTGTTTTTGTGACAGAGAACATGGTTGGTCACAAGCTCGGTGAGTTCGCGATCACAAGACAGTTCCATGGTCACGGAATAGAAAAGGCTGAAAAGAAGCCTGAAGCAGGACAGGGAGCATAATCATGGAAATAACAGTAAAAACCAGACACATAAGGATATCTCCTCGTAAACTAAGGTTGGTAAGTGATCTTATTAGGGGTGAGATGGTAAGCAGCGCGATGAACACATTAAAGTTCACCACAAAGCGTGGTGCAAAGATAGTGTATAAGACTCTGATGAGCGCAGTCGCTAACGCAGAAGTAAAAGGTACTATCGACATGGATAATCTTTATGTAAAGAAGGTCTGGGTCGATGAAGGTACCACAATGAAAAGATATATGCCCAGGGCTCAAGGCAGGGCAACGGTCATAAGAAAAAGATTAAGTCATCTTAACATGATATTAGACGAGAAATAGGAGGTAGAATAACTTGGGTCAAAAAGTACATCCATTTGGATTTAGATTAGGTGTTAATAAAACATGGATATCCCGCTGGTATTCAGCGAAGGATTATAGCAAGAACTTACATGAGGACCTTAAAATAAGGGACCATGTAAAGGATAACCTTAAGTTCGCAGGTGTTTCCAAGGTAGAAGTGGAAAGAGCTGTTAATAGGATCAAGGTGAATGTGTATACAGCTCGTCCTGGTGTCGTTATAGGCAAGAAGGGGCAGGGTATAGATACGTTGAAGAACAATGTCCAAAAATTCACCAAGAACGAGGTTGTTCTTAACATAATTGAGGTAAAAAGACCCGAGACCGATGCACAATTGGTAGCAGAGAACGTAGCTCTTCAACTAGAGAAGAGAGTGGCTTTTAGACGCGCAATGAAGAAAGCTATATTCAATGCCAGAAAGTTCGGTGCAAAGGGTATAAAGATAAAAGTATCCGGCAGACTTGGCGGAGCAGAGATCGCGAGAAGTGAATGGTACGTCGAAGGTTCAGTCCCTCTTCACACATTGAGAGCTGATATCGACTATGGTTTTGCAGAGGCCAGCACTATGTATGGGATAATCGGCCTTAAGGTATGGATCTATAAGGGCGACATAATAAGTAATAAAGTAATGGAGAGGAGTGAGATAAATGTTAAGTCCTAAGAAGACAAAATACAGAAAACAAATGAGAGGCAAAATGAAGGGTAACGCTACTTCAGGCGAGACCTTGAGTTTTGGTAAGTTTGGCCTCCAGAGCCTTGAGTCAGGGTGGATAACAGGCAAACAGTTAGAGGCTGCGCGTGTAGCTATCTCCAGGTCCGTCAAGAAGGGCGGAAGAGTATGGGTGAGAGTGTTCCCTGACAAGCCTTACACAAAAAAACCTACAGAAGTAAGAATGGGAAAAGGTAAAGGACCTGTGGAAGAGTGGGTAGCACCAGTAAAACCGGGCAGGATACTTTATGAGATGGAAGGCGTAACTGCTGAAGTCGCTAATGAGGCTCTTACCGTTGCTTCCAGTAAGCTCCCTCTTAAAACAAGAGTAGTGTCCAGGGAGGGTAAGTAGATCTATGCGTACTAAAGCTTCTGAATTAAGGGGACTTTCTTTAGATGACCTTATTGCAAAGGTAAAGGTCCTGAACGAGGAACTTTTCAAGATCAGGATACAAAAGGCAACAGGTACAATTAACAACAAGCATGCCATCGTCTCAAAGAGGCGTGAGCTTGCAAAGGTGAAGACAATATTAAATGAGAAACTCGGAGGAGCTCAATGAATACTAGGGGCCAGCTAAAGACATTGAACGGCGTCGTTACAAGCAATAAAATGGATCAAACCATAGTTGTAAGCGTTTCCAGAACATACAAGCATCCAATGTATGGAAAAATAGTAACCGCCAGAAAAAAATATTATGTGCACGATCCTAAGAACGAAGCCAAGATAGGCGACGAAGTAGAGATCGGTTTTTCCAGGCCAATAAGCAAAACAAAGACTTGGAGATTGTTAAAAATCACGAGGAAGGTGGTCGAGCTATGATACAAGTCCAGAGTAATTTAAACGTTGCAGATAACTCAGGTGCAAAACAGGTTATGTGCATAAAGGTCCTTGGTGGGACAAGAAGAAGATATGCCCGAATAGGCGATATAATAGTTGTTTCTATTAAAGATGCCATACCAACTTCTAAAATAAAGAAAGGAAGTGTTGCCAGGGCTGTAGTTGTTAGGACAAAAAAGGAATTAGGCAGAGAGGATGGTTCATATATAAGATTTGATGACAACGCCGCTGTTATAATCAACGAGCAGCAAGAGCCGGTTGGGACCAGAATATTCGGTCCGGTTGGAAGGGAGCTCAGAGGCAAAAAGTTCTTCAAGATAATCTCTCTGGCACCGGAGGTATTATGATACGCAAAGGAGATACTGTAGTAGTAACTACAGGGAAAGAAAAAAATAAGACCGGTAAGGTTATCGGTGTTATAGAGGGTGGAAAAAGAGTATTGGTTGAGAAGCTTAACATAGTTAAGAAGAATTCAAAACCTACACAGGCTAGTCCACAGGGTGGTATAGTTGAAAAAGAAGCTCCTATAGCTTACAGCAATGTGATGCTTTTTTGTGCTCACTGCAATAAGGGAGTAAGAACAGGTTCTAAGGTAGTTAAAGATAAAAAGGTTCGCTACTGCAAAAAGTGCGAAAAGAATATCTAGGAGGATTATAAGTCGTGGCAAGGTTGATCGAAAAGTATAAAAAAGAAGTAATACCTGCTCTGAAGGCGGAGTTTAAATATAAGAACGTCATGCAGGTCCCAAAATTGGAAAAAATAGTTCTTAATACTTCAGGTGCTGATGCTCTTGTTGATCCAAAGATATTGGATACTGCGCAAAAGGAGCTTGCCACTATTACTGGTCAGAGACCTGTAATAACAAAAGCAAGAAAATCCATCGCCGGTTTTAAATTGAGGGAAGGACAAAAGCTTGGTGTCGCCGTAACGTTGAGAAGAGAAAGAATGTATGAGTTCTTGGACAGATTGATCACAATGGCTTTACCTCGAGTGAGGGACTTTAGGGGACTTTCTCCAAAAGCTTTTGATGGGAAAGGGAATTATACTCTGGGGCTAAAGGAACAGATAGTGTTCCCAGAGATAAACTTTGATAAGGTTGAAAAGACCAGAGGCATGAATATAACGATAGTAACAACAGCAAAGACTGATGAAGAGGGTAGAGCCCTTCTTCGTCTTCTTGGTTTGCCATTCAGGCAGTAAGTAAGGAGGTAATTAAAAAGTGGCTAAACAGTGTAAGTTCGAGAAAATGAAAAAAGCACCCAAATTTGAGGTTAGGCACAGGAATAGATGCCAACTTTGTGGTCGTGCAAGAGCATATTATAGAAAATTCGATATGTGCAGATTGTGCTTCAGGACACTTGCTTTAAAGGGCGAGATACCTGGAGTAACAAAGGCAAGCTGGTAAGGGAGGAAATCATGCACCAGGATCCGATATCAGATCTATTGACCAGAGTAAGGAATGCATCACTTGCAAGATTGACAAGGGTGGCTGTTCCGTCGTCTAAGCTTAAACTTGAAGTATTAAGGATACTCAAGGAGGAAGGATATATATCCGACTACAGCATTAGCGATAAGTACCACGGAGTGATAAAGATATATCTCAAGTATAACAACGGTAAATCTGTTATATCCGAGATAAAAAGGGTCAGCAGGCCTGGAAGACGCGCGTATTCACACGCGGATAAGCTTCCTAAGACGCTGAACGGTTATGGAGTCACCATAATCTCAACATCTAAGGGCGTGATGACAGACAAAAGCGCAGAAAAAATGGGCGTAGGCGGCGAAGTCCTATGTCAAGTTTGGTAGTAATCAAAGGAGAGCATTAATATGTCGAGAATTGGAAGAAAACCGATTGAGTTGCCTAAAGGCGTAAAGGTTGACATCAACGGGAACAACATTAAAGTGACCGGACCAAAGGGGAATTTGGAACATGTTATCCCTAGCCAAGTTCAGGTAAAACAGGATAACAACGCCATAGTCCTTACGCGTGTTAACGACGAGAGAGACTCAAGGTCTCTTCATGGTCTTACAAGGGCGCTTTTGAACAACATGGTCCATGGTGTATCTGCAGGTTTTACCAAGGAGCTTGAAATAATCGGCGTAGGTTACAAGGCTCAGCTTAGAGGAAAGGATATCCTGAACATATATGTTGGTCACTCGCACTCTATAGATTTTTTCATACCTAAGGGTGTTACGGCGACAATTGATTCAGGTAAAGGAAGTACAAAGATAAAACTAGAAGGATGCGACAAGCAACTGATAGGTGAACTTGCTGCCCAGGTCAGAAGACTAAGGGGCCCAGAGCCATATAAAGGTAAGGGTATAAGGTATGTCGGCGAGTATGTAAGGAAGAAAGTCGGTAAGGCTGTTGTTGGCGCAGGCGCCAAGTAATAAGGGAGGATCGTAGGAAATGTCAAAACAGGTAAAAAAAGCTACTAGCGATAAATACGCTTCAAGGCGATATAGAAAGGACAGGATAAGAAATAAAATATCCGGTACTTCTGACTGCCCAAGAATGAACGTATTCAGGAGCGATAAACATTTTGTTGTCCAACTTATTGATGACGACAGTGGTAAGACCCTTTTGAATGTATCGACCATGAGAAAGGAATTAAGGGATGCTGCCATTAAGTCAAATATGGAAGGAGCAAAGAAGGTTGGCAAAATAGTCGCTGAAGAAGCAAAAAAACAGAACATAAACAAGGTCGTTTTTGACAGGAATGGTTACAGATATCATACCGTTATAAAAGCATTGGCTGACGCTGCAAGAGAAGCCGGACTTGTATTCTAGGAGGTGTTGATTGGCAACGGATAGGAATGAAAGAGGAAGGGATAATAGAGATAAAGACAGGGACAGGAATGCTTCTGAGTATACCGACAAAATAGTCGCTGTAAACAGGGTATCCAAGGTCGTCAAGGGTGGTAAAAGATTCAGTTTCTCCGCTCTTGTTGTTGTCGGCGACGGAAAGGGAAAGGTCGGCATAGGACTTGGAAAAGCTACAGAAGTTCCTGAGGCTATAAGGAAGGGCAATGAACAGGCTAAAAAGAGCATGGTCGAAGTTCCTTTGCAGGAAGGGACCATACCTTACGAAGTAAAAGGAAGGTTCGGTGCAGCTTCTGTATTCATGAAACCTGCACGTAGCGGAACTGGTGTTATCGCCGGTGGAGCTGTCAGAGCGATACTCGAGTGCGCCGGATACAAGAACATACTTACAAAGAGCATTGGCTCCAATAACCCTCATAACGTAGTAAAAGCTACTTTGGACGGATTAACAAAAATGACGAAGCCAGAAATATATGCCGCTGTAAGAGGCGCTGCATCAACGACGAAAGAGGTAATGTAATATGACTACGACCACTGGGACTAAAAAAAGGGCTGCAAAAAAGGCCACAAGTACTTCTGGTAAGAAGACTTTGACGGTAAAACTTATTCGCAGCACTATAGCATGCGAACCAAAGCAAAGGGCTACAGCGAGAGGACTTGGTCTTACAAAGATGAACAAGGTTGTTACTCTCGAGGATACTCCATGCGTTCGTGGAATGATAAATAAAATAATTCACATGGTAGAGGTTACTTTATGATCAAGTTAGATGGATTAAAGCCTGCAAAAGGTTCCAAAAAGAAGAATAAAAGACTTGGTAGAGGAAATAGCAGTGGGCACGGTTCTACGTCGACCAAAGGAAACAAAGGTCAGATAGCTAGAAGCGGCGGTTACCACAAGGTTGGTTTTGAAGGCGGGCAGATGCCTTTGCAAAGACGTCTTCCTAAGTTCGGTTTTAGCAACCCGTTCAGGAAGGAATATACAGTTATAAACCTAACCAGGATAAATGCTCTTCCTAACGATAAGGAGATAACTCCTGAGCGTCTTGTAGAGCTAGGTGTTATCAAGAATTCACAAATAAACAGGATAAAAGTGCTGGGTACTGGCGACCTGACAAAATCATATACTATCAAAGCACACAAGTTCAGTGAGACCGCCGTTGAAAAAATAAGCAAATCAGGCGGGAAGGCGGAGGTGCTTAATTGAACAATACTAGTCTGGCGGGCGGAGCGGCATCGGGGATATCCCAGATACCAGAGCTCAGGAAGCGAATACTATTCACAATATTCATTCTTGCTATCTACAGGCTCGGCGCACATGTGCCAACACCAGGAATAGACACCGTAGCGCTAGGAGCTTTTTTTGAGAAGGCAAGTGGAACTATCTTTGGCGTTTTCAACCTGTTCTCTGGTGGCGCGTTAAAAAGATTCTCTATATTCGCCCTCGGTATTATGCCTTACATCAGCTCGTCGATCATCATGCAGCTTCTAACAATAGTCGTTCCTTCACTGGAAAGATTATCTAAGGAAGGTGATATCGGAAGGAAAAAGATAACTCAGTTCACAAGATACGGCACTATAGTCCTTTGCGTACTTCAAAGCTTCTTTATAGCAAAAGGTCTTGAAGGCATGCGCGGTCCTGACGGTTCATCCGTCGTAATTGATCCGGGTGTTTCGTTCAGGATAATGACGGTATTGACGCTGACAACTGGTACCACTTTTATTATGTGGCTTGGAGAGCAGATCACTGAGAGAGGTATCGGTAACGGCATCTCTCTAATAATCTTCGCCGGTATCGCATGTAATATACCATCAGGCTTCATGAATACGGTTAAATTATTGAGGGCCGGACAAATAACAGCATTTGCAGCTATCGCTATACTCGTAGTTATGATTTTTGCTATAGCGTTCATAATCTTTATGGAGAGGTCACAAAGAAGGATCCCTGTACAGTATGCAAAGAGGGTTGTCGGCAGAAAACTTTACGGCGGTCAGTCATCACACCTTCCATTAAAGTTAAATTCGGCAGGTGTTATACCTCCAATATTCGCTTCGTCGATCATTCTGTTCCCTGCTACGATAGCACAGTACATTGATCATCCAATATTCCGTGAGTTACAGAACATAATGATGGGTAGATCACTGGTCTATAATCTCGTATACGTGTCATTGATAATATTCTTTACATATTTCTACACAGCTGTAACTTTTAACCCAGTTGATGTCGCCGAGAACCTTAAAAAACATGGCGGCTTCATCCCTGGTATAAGACCTGGCAAAAGTACTTCTGATTATATAGATACGGTCCTGACCAGGATAACATTGGCGGGAGCTTTGTACATTGCCGCTGTGTGTGTATTACCAGAGATCATGACCTACAGGTTCAAAGTACCCTTCTATTTTGGTGGAACGTCACTGTTGATACTTATAGGTGTTGCTCTTGATACAGTTTCCCAAATAGAGGCATATCTTTTGACACGCCACTATGACGGATTTATTAAGAACGCAAGGCTAAGGGGACGTAGGGGATGAATTCCACCGTTCTTCTTGGTGCTCCTGGAAGCGGTAAGGGTACCCTTGCTACTAAACTTAAAGATAGGTGGAACGTAGCGCACATCTCTACAGGTGACATGTTTAGAGAGGCTGTTAAGAACAACACTCCTATGGGCATAAAAGCCTCTGAGTACATGAAGAACGGTCAACTGGTCCCAGACGATATAACTATAGGTGTCGTTCAGGAAAGATTCTCAAAGCATGATGTAAAAAAAGGTTTTATCCTCGACGGATTTCCAAGGACCATTGCCCAGGCGGAAGCGTTGGATGTCATACTTAAACAGAATAATATAAAACTTAGTTCTGTTATAGCTCTAAATATCGACGAAAAAATAGTTATAGACAGGATAACGGGAAGACGTACTTGTCCAAAATGTGCAGCTATATACCATATTAAAAGTGTAAGGCCTAAAGTAGAGAATATTTGCGATAAATGTGGCAGTACTCTTGTTCAAAGAAAGGATGATACTGTAGAGGTCGTCGTAGAAAGACTACAAGCATATAATTTACAGACACAGCCGCTGATAGATTTTTACAGGAATAAGGGTCTGTTGTTGACAATAGATGCATCTCGCTCACCTGAATATATGGTGCAGCAGATGGAGGCACTTGGTCTTTGATCTTTTACAAGTCACTAGATGAAATAAGACAAATGAGGAAAAGCGGTCTTATAGTCGCTAAAGTGCTCGACCATCTTTCAAAGCACATAAAACCAGGTGTAAGCACTTTGGAATTGGAGAATATCGCTGTTGATAAGATGAGAAGCGTAGAAAAAGACGCTGTACCTGCATTCAAAGGCTATATGGGCTACCCCTCATCCATATGTGTGTCAATAAACAGTGAGGTAGTTCACGGTATACCCTCAGCCAAGAGGATATTAAGGGATGGTGATATCGTAAGTGTTGATTTTGGCGTGGAGTTCGACGGTTATTACGGTGATGCCGCCTTCTCAAAAGTGGCTGGTAATTCCACTGATGATAAGAATAGGCTCTTACAAGTTACTGAACGATCCCTTTACGAGGGTATAAAGGAAGCCAAGATAGGTAATAAGCTTCACGATATCTCTGCAGCCATACAGGACTATGTTGAAGGCTACGGGTACGGTATAGTAAGGGATTTTGTAGGACATGGAATAGGCCGCAGCATGCATGAATCACCACAGATACCTAATTATGGGGAAAAGGGGACTGGGGTTGTCTTGAATGACGGTATGACCCTTGCAGTAGAACCAATGGTTACAACTGGTTCCTGGCAGGTCAGGATGCTGGATGATGGTTGGACAGCTGTTACGATGGACGGCAGTCTGGCTGCCCATTTTGAGCATTCTTTGGCAATAACCAGGGAAGGCACTATTATTTTGACAGAACTTTAGGAAAAGGGTATCTTACGGGAGGAGAAAAGCAGTATATGTCAAAACAAGACTACTTTGAGGTAGATGGAACGGTTCTAGAACCCTTGCCCAATGCTATGTTCAGGGTTCAATTAGAGAACGGCCACAAGATATTGGCGCATATATCAGGTAAAATGAGGATGCACTACATAAAGATCCTGCCCGGGGATAAGGTGAAGGTCCAGATGTCCCCGTATGACCTTAGCAAAGGAAGGATAGTTTACAGAGAAAAATAGCCCCTAAATATATTATTGACAGGGGGAAATATTTCGTTATATATTCCCTTGCCCTTAAGGGTAACGGTGTATTGTTTGGAGGATTAAAATGAAGGTCCGTACTTCGGTGAAGAAGATCTGTGACAAGTGCAAGATAGTTAAAAGGAACGGTGTGGTCAGAGTTATATGTTCTAACTTGAAGCACAAACAGCGTCAGGGATAAAAGGGAGGAAAATCAGAGTATGCCAAGAATCGCGGGCGTTGACGTCCCAGGAAACAAAAGAATAGAGATCGGTTTGACCTATATTTTCGGGATAGGAAGGACGCTGTCCAACCAGATCCTTAAAGAGGCCGGTATTGATATAAACAAGAGAGGTAACGACCTTACAGAAGCTGAAATGGCAAATATAAGGAAGATACTTGAGGAAAAAATAAAGGTCGAGGGTGATCTTAGAAAAGAAATAGCGATGAATATTAAGCGTTATATGGACCTTGGTTGCTACAGGGGACAGAGACATAAAAAAGGTCTTCCTGTCAACGGTCAGAATACAAGGTCTAATGCAAGGACAAGAAAAGGTCCTAAAAAGACAGTAGCTGTCAAAAAATCCATCAAAACATTAAAGTAGTTTAAAGAGGAGCTAAAGTTTATGCCGCCAAAAGCAACAACTAACGTTAAGACCGAGGCAGTAAAAAAGAAGGTCAAAAAGAATGTTCCCAATGGGACCATCTATATACAGGCCTCCTTTAACAATACCATAATAACTTTTACCGACGTAAATGGTAACGTTATTGCTTGGTCCACCGCCGGTGCTACAGGCTTCAAGGGTTCAAGAAAAGGGACTCCATTTGCTGCACAGCTTGCTGCAGAGACTGCAGGCAAAAAAGCAATGGATGCTGGAATGAGGAACGTTAACGTTTTTGTTAATGGACCTGGAGGCGGAAGAGAAGCTGCTTTGAGAGTTTTCAATAATCTTGGTTTCAAGATCGGTTTCATAAAAGATATGACACCGATACCACATAATGGCTGCAGACCAGCAAAACGTAGGAGAGTGTAAATGGCTCGCTATACAGGATCAAAATGTAAGTTCTGCCGAAGAGAAGGCAGAAAACTATTCCTCAAGGGTGACAGATGTTTTACCGACAAGTGCGGATACGAAAGACGTCCTTATCCTCCAGGAGTGCACGGACAGGGAAGAGTTAAGTTCACCGAATATGGTGTACAGCTCAGAGAAAAACAGAAAGTTAAAAGGATATATGGGCTTGATGAAGGTCAGTTCAGGTTATTCTTTAAACGTGCCGCTGTCGCAAAGGGTTCAACCGGTGATAACTTGCTTTCATTGTTGGAGAGAAGGTTGGATAACGTTATCTACAGGCTCGGCTTTAGTAATTCAAGACAGCAGGCGAGGCAGAACATAAGACACGCTCACTTCCTTATCAACGGTAAGAAGGTTAACATCCCATCCATGTTGATAAAGAAGGGTGACGAAATAACCATAAAGGAAAGTAGCAGGGCAGTTCCTTATTTTGTAGAGGCTGTTCAGGCTATAGGACGTAAAGAGATACCAAGGTGGCTTAATGTTGACGCTGCTAGTTTTAAGGGTGTTGTGACAGATACACCTAGCAGAGCGGACGCAGGTTCAGATATAGAAGAGCGTCTAATCGTCGAATTGTACTCTAAATAAATATAAAAAGAACTTAAGGGGGCAGACTCTATGGAAAATACTCAAAAAACGCTTGATGCTTTGCATTGGAGATCTCTTATCCGCCCAAAGATGTTGGAAGTGGATAGGGACAGCCTTTCTGATACATATGGGAAGTTCACTGCAAGACCGTTGGAAAGAGGTTTTGGTTTAACGCTCGGTAATGCCCTTAGAAGGGTGCTCCTGTCGTCTATCAGAGGAACAGCAATAACCAGTATAAAGATAGATGGAGTGCTACATGAGTTTTCCACCGTTCCTCAGGTAAAAGAAGACGTAGTGGATATCATGTTGAACCTCAAACAGGTCCGTTTCCATCTTTTTACCGACGAGCCAAAGACGATCAGGATCAATAAAAAAGGTGAGGGTGTTGTTACAGCTGCGGACATAATAGTAGATGAAACAGTGGAAATATTGAATCCTGAACAGCACATCTGTACGATGGGTAAGGATGGAAAATTTGTCGCTGAAATAAGCATACAGAGAGGAAGGGGCTACAAGCCTGCAGAAGAGAACAAGTTCGACGATATGCCTGTAGGGACGATCCCAATGGATTCGTTCTTTTCACCGATCAAAAGGGTTAACTATACTGTTACAGATTCCCGTGTTGGACAAAAAACGGACTATGACAGACTTATATTGGAGATTTGGACGGATGGAACGATAATTCCTGAAGACGCTATAGCGTATGCTTCAAAGATATTGAAAGAACACTTGAACATATTCATTAACTTTGCAGAGGAAGTAGAGCCTACCGTAGAGCACATAAAGATAGGCAGTAAGATAAGCAGCGACCTGGCAGAATACCTGAATAAGACAGTGGATGAACTTGAGCTTTCGGTTCGTTCCGCTAATTGCCTGCATAACGCCAATATCAGGTATATTGGGGAGCTTGTTGTAAGAACGGAAGCTGAAATGTTGAAGACTAAGAACTTTGGAAGAAAATCCTTGAATGAGATAAAGGATATCCTTGCTGAAATGGGTCTAAGTCTTGGAATGAAGGTAGAGGGATGGGAAGCTCCAGCAGAAGGCGCAAGAGTAAATAAAGAATTCGAAGAATAAGATAGAGGTGATTTATGAGGCATAACAATAGTGGCAGAAAATTCAGCCTGGACCCAGATGTAAGAAAGGCAATGCTGCGCAATATTTCTGATTCGTTGATAATGAACGGAAGGATAAAGACCACCGTTACAAGGGCAAAGGAGATAAGAAAGATCGCAGAGAATCTTGTTACTCTTGCTAAGAACGGTACTCTTCATGCAAGGCGCGAAGCTCTTTCGTGGCTCAGGACCAAAGAAGCCTTTACAAGGCTGTTTGGTGAATATGCAGAAACTTTTAAAACAAGGAATGGCGGCTATACGCGTATTACAAAATGCGGTGTAAGGGCCGGTGATAATGCTCCAATGGCGTATATAGAGTTTATTTCTGATAACGTTGCTGGAACTACAACAAAGAAGGATGGCCCAAAGAGAAAGAGGAGACGTTCTTCATCAGCAAATAAGGTAGCTGCTGCTACCACAGGTACAAAGAATGTATCTGTTGTAAAAGATAAAAAAGCTCCTTCAGTAAAAAGTCAGCATACTGCAACAGATAAGAAAGTAGCACGACATCAGGAAAGAGGCTCATCCAAGTAACCTGTTTACAGTGTCTAGAAAGAACTCTTAGGTACTAATCTAAGGAATTCCTCTCTTGTCGAAAGATTATTCCTGAATGCCCCAAGCATTGAGGACGTGGTGGCCACTGAGTTCTGTTTTTCCACCCCTCGCATTACCATGCACATATGCTTAGCTTCTATAATAACTCCAACTCCTTGAGGTTTTAGGACGTCATACAAGGTGTGTGCTATCTGGTGGGTCAGCCTTTCCTGTACCTGTAGTCTGCGTGCAAATATTTCTACCAGTCTTGGTATCTTGCTCAGGCCAACCACTCTTCCGTCCGGTATATAGGCCACATGGCATCTACCAAAAAAAGGTAGCATGTGATGTTCACACATACTGAATATCTCTATGTCCTTAACTATTATCATATCGTCGTATTCTTCATTGAATATGGCACTGCTGATTATTTTTACAGGATTCTCTTTATATCCCTTCATAAGGAATTGAAGGCTTTTTTCGACTCGTTCTGGCGTTTTTTCCAGGCCTTGTCTGCTAGGATCCTCGCCGATGGTCTTAATAAGTTTTGTTATTATTTCTTTCACTTTTTATTCCCCCTCATTTACTGCTTGTTCGTCTTCGAAAAGCTTGCCTCCGCATTTACTCTCTATATCCTGTTCCAGTTTTTTGAATTTTTTTTGGAAATCGGTTTGCGATACAAAACCCGAATATCCTGAATACGTCGATGCGATTGCTTTTGATAATAGGGTTATCGTCTGTGTGTTCTTCTTAAGTTTTGTTGTAAGACAGGCGGCACTTTTGTAAGCTCTGAATGCATTTGAGTACATACCGGCCCTTTCATAGCTTAGAGCAAGGTTGGTGTAAGCGTTCTCCAGTAGTTCTACATCGACATCTTTTTTATAAACAGAATCAACGAACTCTTCATAAAAACCGGCAGCATCTATATATTCATTGAGGTTAAAATAATTGTCGGCCAGGTAATAATAGATAATGGCTGATTCTGGGTTCTTTTTTCTGGCCTGTTCAAGTATTTGTATGCTTTCTTTATAATCCTTCCTAAGTGTGGCTATGTTAGCTTTTAGGATCATGTTCTTTATGTCGTCTGGTTGTTGCTTGATCATCTTGTCAAGGTACGCTACAGCCTCATCATATTTTTTTTGTTCTACCAGTGCCTGTACTATTTGCTCATGTGCCATCTGGTTGGATGCTTTTATCTCTAATGCTTTACCGCAGTAGTAATATACCTTCTCGTACTCACCCATAAATCTGAATGTTGTACAGTAGGCAAGGTAGATCTCTATCGGGTTAGGAGATAAAGTCTCCATAGCTTTGATGGTCCTCAGAGCCTTAGAGAACTGATTCGTATATAGGTAACTCTTCCAAAGATAACGTCTTATTATGATGGAGCGGGGGTACTTTTCTAAGAGAGTGGTCCCTTTTTCTAGAACTTTGGAGTATTTCTTATCTTTATAATAATTCTGCATTTGTGATACTGGATTAAGGTTGCTCAAGAGGTCTTTTTTTATGAATATGTACTCTGCGGCGATAATTAGTAGTACAAACAGGGTCGCGTATAAGAAAATAAATAATAATTTTGCCTTTAAGGAGCGTTTCCTACCTATATCAATGTTGGGGACCCTTTCCATCTGGGTCAGTTTGCCACGAAAAACCAGGATTTTCCAGACCCGACTAGAAGAAGAACTGCCTATTAATAAAAAAAGCGCCATAATGGCGCTTTACTTGTAAGTTCATGGTGCCCGAAGGGAGACTATTCGCCTGCTAAAGCAAGCTCACCCTCCGGGCTCGCACAAAGAGTACTTTGTGCTCGTGAAGCTGTCGCTAATATTAGATCTTAAAGGTACTCTTGCCAGCTTTCGAACGTCCCAAATGGGAGTTCTCGCTCTTCCCTCTACCTATAAATAAAAAAAGCGCCATAATGGCGCTTTACTTGTAAGTTCATGGTGCCCGAGGGGAGACTCGAACTCCCATCCTTCCGGACCAGATCCTAAGTCTGGCGTGTCTACCAAATTCCACCACCCGGGCCACTAAAAGCCTTTTTATTAGTGTAATTTACTTGAAAAGTAAATGCTTTTTATTTATGCTAGGGACCGCTAGACCAGGAGGCTATTTTGGCTACAAAAAAAGCAAAGAAAAAACAAAAAGTGACAACAAAGCCAAAAAAGAAGGTTGCACCTAAAAAGGCTGTTCACAAAAAGACACCTGTAAAAAAGGCTGCGCCAAAAAAAGCTGCCTCAAAAAAGTTGGTACTTAAAAAGATAAAATCCAAAAAGTTAGTATCTAAAAAACCAGTACCAAAGAATATAGCTGCAAAAAAGGTACCTGTAAAAAAAGTTGAACTAAAAAAACAAAAAGTGTCTGCGATAGTCCAAAAGGTAAAGAAGTGTAAAAAATCGTTGTGCAAGGAGCCCGCTTCCATAAACGGTTATTGCAGATATCATTACATAGCCGGATGGAGAACAGAGAATATAGATAAGAAGGTTAAGAAGCTTAATCATTTAGAGAAAACCATAAATGAGATAAAAAAGAGATTCACTCCCGAGTATCTTGAACTGATAAAAGCTGATCTTGCTACAGATGAGAATTTTAGAAAAGTCATCAAGGACATGGACCTTGAGGAAGATATAAACGATTTTGAGATCAGTGACGACACTCAAAAGATAATTGAGTCGTACAGCAGCCTTGTAGAATTGGAACGCGAAGAATAGCTGCAAAAATGTAAATTGAGAGGTTTGGGAGAATTAGCATATGGGCAGGGCCTTATCCAAGTTTTACATAATGACCTTTGGTTGTCAGATGAATGAGCATGACAGCGAGAGGATGGCTGCCCAGCTTTTTGAGGCCGGTCTTGTGCCTGCAGATACCCAAGATGATGCTGACGTGGTTGTAATTAATACGTGTTCAGTGAGAGAAAAACCAGAGGGGAAGATAAGCAATATACTGCAACACTTTAAACATTTTAAAAAACAGCGTCCTAATTCGATAATAGCTGTAACTGGTTGTGTGGCACAGCAAAAAGGCCATGATATAAAAAAGCAATTCCCGTTCGTTGACCTTGTCTTAGGGCCGGACTGCGAAGATAGTTTGCTAAGGCACATAAACGATAAAGTCGTAGAAACTAGTTTTACCGATGGTTTTGAATACTCTAAAACACTTTATACTAATGAGAGGGTTTCTAGGTCGAGTGCATATGTCGTGGCGATGAAAGGATGCAATAGTTACTGTTCATATTGCATTGTACCTTTTGTCAGGGGCAAGGAATGCTCCAGACTATCTGCAGACATAGTGAGTGATGTTAACAGGATGGTCGATGCAGGTATTACATCAATAACGCTGTTGGGCCAGAATATTGCACGTTATGGCTTTGATACAGGTGGCGATCTTTACGGTTTGTTAAAGGACTGTTCTAGCATAAATGGTCTAAAAAGGCTCTCTTTCTTGACGTCACATCCTAAGGATTTCTCTGATGGTATAATTAAGGCATTCCTTGATATTGAAAAACTTTCACCGATGCTTCATCTTCCTGTTCAGCATGGCAGCAACAAAATATTAAAAGCCATGAATAGGGGTTATACAAGAGAACAGTACCTATCGATCATCAGCGATATTAGAAGGGCTGGTTTAATGGAGAGGCTGGCTATTAGTACAGATGTTATCATTGGTTTCCCTGGAGAGACTGATGATGATTTTAATGACCTGATCGATCTTTTGGAAGAAGTGAGATATGACAACTCATACTCTTTTATATATTCACCAAGGCCTGGTACTGTTGCGTTCAAAACTTACGGATCGGTACTTAATGATAAGGATAGAAAGAAGTATGTTGAGAGATTGGGGATATACCATGACTTACAGGAAGAGATAGCTTTAGAAAAGAACCAAAAACTTGTGGATAAGGTCGTGGAAGTACTTGTTGAGGGAGCGAGCAGCAAGAACCCTAAAAAGCTTACTGGTAGGACCGATGGCTGGAAAGTAGTTAATTTTGAACAGCCTTCTGATGCAAAGGCACAAAATGTTTCACCGGGTAAATATATTATGGTAAAGATAAAGAAAGCTCATCCTACTCACTTGGCCGGGGAGGTTATGCTATGACCACTAAAAAATTCATCCTTCACAGACCCAGTACTGAACACGCTGCCTTTGTCGCGGATTCAGCAGAACTAATAGGCGATGTTGTACTTCATAAGAATTCTAATGTCTGGTTTAATGCCGTGCTTAGGGCAGACCTTGCAAAGATCGAGGTCGGAGAGGGCAGTAACATTCAGGACGGCACTGTTTGCCATGTTGATTATGAAAAACCTATTATTATCGGAAAGGGTGTGACTGTTGGTCATAACGCAACACTTCATGCATGTACGATAGGTGATAACTCACTTATAGGTATGGGCGCCATAGTTTTGGATGGGGCAGAGATAGGAGAAGAGTGTCTGATAGGCGCTGGTGCTGTTGTAACCCAAGGAAAGAAGATCCCTCCAAGAAGCATGGTCGTTGGAACACCAGGAGTAGTGTCGAGGCAACTAAAGGAAGAAGAGGTAGAAGGCATAAAATATAATGGTTTGGTATATGTTGAACTTGCAAAGGAGTATAAGAAAGGAGGAAATAATGGAAAGGATTAAGGAAGGATTGACCTTTGATGATGTGTTGATAGCACCGAGCCATTCAGAGGTGCTGCCGAAGGAAGTTGATCTAAAGACAAAGATAACAAAGAACATAACCCTTAATATACCGCTTGCAAGTGCGGCAATGGATACCGTTACTGAATCTAATACAGCAAGGGCTATGGCACAGGTCGGAGGTCTTGGTATCATCCATAAGAATATGGATATAGAAAAACAGGCATATGAGGTCAGCAGAGTAAAGAAATATGAGTCAGGTATGATCACCGATCCTGTAACAGTATCTCCCGAGGATACCGTCGGTGAAGCCAAAAGGTTAATGGCTGAATATAAGATAGGTGGTTTTCCGGTTATAGATAAGGGAGGCAAACTTTTAGGCATAGTTACGAATAGGGATATCCGCTTTGAGGAGAAGATGTCCCTAAAGATAAAGGACGTAATGACAAAGGATAATCTTGTCACGGTGCCAGTACACACCAGCCTTGATGATGCAAAAAAGATCTTGCAAAAGCACAGGATAGAAAAGCTTCTCGTAGTAGATGATAAATATAATCTTCGTGGTCTTATAACAGTAAAGGATATAGAGAAAAGCAGATTGTATCCAAATTCTTGCAAAGACTCTAAAGGCAGACTGAGGGTTGGTGCAGCAGTCGGTACTACTGATGATACCATAGAAAGGGTTGACGAGCTTGTAAAGGCCGGACTGGACCTTGTTGTGGTCGACACTGCACATGGCCATTCTCAGAGAGTGATAAATACAATAAAAAGAATAAAAACAAAATATCCTGAACTTGATCTAGTTGGTGGTAATGTTGCAACTTCAGAGGCTGTAAAGGCTTTGCTGAAGACAGGCGTTGATGCAATAAAGGTAGGTATTGGTCCAGGGTCTATCTGCACTACAAGGATAGTCGCAGGGATAGGCGTTCCCCAATTAACGGCCATATTCGACTGCGCGGAAGCTGCTAAAGGGACTGATGTTCGTTTGATAGCCGATGGAGGAGCAAAGTTCAGCGGCGATATAGTTAAGGCGTTAGCTGCAGGTGCTGATGTTGTGATGCTCGGAGGATTGCTTGCAGGAACAGATGAGAGCCCCGGAGAGATGGTCCACTATCAGGGACGTTCCTATAAGGTCTATAGAGGCATGGGTTCCATTGGCGCAATGAAAGAGGGTAGCAAGGACAGGTATTTCCAGGACGACATAGAGGAATCCTTCAAACTGGTTCCGGAGGGCGTGGAAGGGCAGGTCCCTTATAGAGGATCTTTGAGCCTGGTTATTTACCAACTTATCGGAGGTCTGAAATCGGGGATGGGTTACACAGGTTCTAAGAACATAGAAGAGTTAAGAAAGAATGCACAGTTCATAAAGATA